>JBKQQE010000130.1:0-2548 GCA_052326245.1 Xanthobacteraceae bacterium
GAAAAACGAGCTGCAGCCCTTGCCCGCCATCGTGGAGGGCCCGGCATTGGGGCTGATCAGAAAGGTCTGGGATTCGATGATCGGCGTTTTGATCGCGAGCAGGATGTTGGAGAAGATCGGCCCGACGACGAAGTCGACCTTGTCGCGCTCCAGCAGGCCCTTGACCTTGGTCACGGCGACGTCCGGCTTGAGCTCGTCGTCGATCACGATCACCTCGACCTCGCGGCCGGCCATCTTGCCGCCAAGGTCCTTGACCGCGAGATTGAAGCCGTCGCGCGCCTGCTGGCCGAGCGTGGCGGCCGGGCCCGACAGCGACAGCACCAGCCCGATCTTGAGCTTCTCCTGGGCGCTGGCCGGATGCGACAGCGCGAGGCTTGTCAGGGCGAGACCGGCCAGCGCCAGACACGCCGCGCGGGTGAGACCGGTCAGGGCCGTTGCTCCGAGAATCCGCTTCATCGTCTCTCTCCTGTGCCTCTCAGTGGGTGATCTCGCGCGTTGGTCGCGCTGCAAGTGATTGTCAGGGGCAGCCTGGTGCGGTGGACACTAGTGTGGTGGATTTGACATTCGCTTCAGTATTGCCGCGAACTCTCCAAGCGAATGTCAAATCCAAAACCACACTAGAATCTTGTGGTTGCTAGTGTCCCGTCGGTTCTGACATTCGTAAAGGTGCCTGCTGCAACGAGATACGAATGTCAGAACCGGGACACTAGAGCATGAACTGCAAGAGGGGAAAGCGGTTTTCCGCGCCGTTGTCCCGTTCCCTTGATTGCTTCGGCGACCCCGTGGCGCCTCCCAATTATTTGAACCTTAAAGGAATTAACCGGTCCGCGCAAGCCGGTCGCCGCACCGCCGGCCGAACGGGCAACTGCCTGTTTTTTGACTTTCGCGCCGTTCCCAACTATTTCAGGTTCAAAGGATTCCGCCGGGCGCGTGCGGCGGACGCACCTCGTCGTCGGCTCGTTGGTCGGCCCGCTCATGTCGTCGGGTTTGTGTCCGTCGATGGCGCCGCGCACTGCGCCAGCCTGTTCACCCATCACCGAAGCGAACCATGACAATGTCGTCCATGACATTCGATTCCGAGACCAAGGCCACCGAGACCCCGGAAGACCACGGCGACGAATTGCGGCTGTGGCTGCGGCTCTTGACCTGCACCACGCTGATCGAGGGCGAGGTGCGCAGCCGCCTGCGCGAGCGCTTCGACGTGACGCTGCCGCGCTTCGACCTGATGGCCCAGCTCGACAAGGCGCCCGACGGCATGACGCTGTCCGACGTCTCCAAGCGCATGATGGTGTCGAACGGCAATGTCACGGGCCTGGTCGAGCGGCTGGTGGAATCCGGCCACATCGACCGCCGCACCTCCGACACCGACCGTCGCGTCCAGGTGATCCGGCTGACCAAGGCCGGCCGCGCGGTGTTCCGCAAGATGGCGGCGGAACACGAAACCTGGATCGCCAGCATGTTCGCCGACCTGAGCGAAAAGGACGTGCGCGAGCTGATGCGCCTGCTCGCCAAGACCAAGGCCTCGACCACCAAGGCCGCCGCACAGCGGGCGACCGACAAGGCCGCGCTGCCGGGCTGAGCCGCGCCGCACAGGTGTGCATACCCCGCCTGTTCCCGCAATTTCGCAGTTGCGTCGATTTGTTTTAGGTTTAAAATGATTCCGGTCGCCGCCGCCCGATTGCGGCGCGCCACCGATCGTAGGTTCCTGCCGGGTCGGTCCTGGTCACACGTAAGCCAAACGCCGAACCGGCGCGGAGGAGAGATGGCCGACGCTTCCTTCATGTCCTGGCCGTTCTTCGAGGACCGGCATCGCGCCTGGCGCGGCGATCTCGCCCGCTGGGCGCGCGAAACCGTTCCCGGGCTGATCGACCACCACGACGTCGACGGCTCGTGCCGCCGTCTGGTCGCCGCGCTCGGGCAGGGCGGGTGGCTTCGCGCGGTGGTGCCCGGCGGCGCCGAGGCCAGATTCGACGTCCGCACGCTGTGTCTCGCCCGCGAGACGCTGGCCTATGAGAGCGGGCTCGCCGATTTCGCCTTCGCCATGCAGGGCCTCGGCACCGGGCCGATCAGCCTGTTCGGCTCCGAGGAATTGAAGCGCCGCTACCTCGGCCGCGTCGCCAGCGGCGAGGCCATCGCCGCCTTCGCGCTGTCGGAGCCTGACGCCGGCTCCGATGTCGCCGCCATGACCACGACCGCGACGCCGGACGGCGCCGACCATGTCCGGCTCGACGGCTGCAAGACCTGGATTTCGAACGGCGGCATCGCCGACCACTATGTGGTGTTCGCGCGCAGCGGCGAGGCCGCCGGCGCCCGCGGCATCAGCGCCTTCGTGGTCGACGCCAACGCGCCGGGGCTGAAGATTTCCGAACGCATCGAGGTGATCGCGCCGCATCCGCTGGCAACCCTGGCCTTCGACGGCTGCCGCGTGCCGCTCAAGGCGCGCGTCGGCGCCGCCGGCGAGGGCTTCAAGGTCGCGATGGCGACACTCGATGTGTTCCGCTCGACGGTGGGCGCCGCGGCGCTCGGGCTCGGCCGGCGCGCGCTCGAC
>JBKQQE010000131.1:0-21264 GCA_052326245.1 Xanthobacteraceae bacterium
AGTCCAGGGAGGAAGCGCGCTCCTGTGGTCGGACGGAGACGCGCCAAGCGACGCAATATGCGTCGACCCCAACTATGACCCGATTTTCCGAGTCATGGAATTATTATTTTCAACCTGTGGGCGATGCTGTTGATAACCCGGCTCGCCGCATCGCCTGAACTTGCGGACTAGGTCGCCCCCGACGCGGTCAGCGGGTCGTAGCCGGGGCTCTTGAGCAGCGTGTGCAGCTGCCGCCGGCGAATGCCCATGTTGCCGCCGTCGAACAGCGGATAGGCGATCGCGTCCTGCAGCAACCCGGCGAGCGGGACATCGTGGCTGTAACTGTCGATGCCGACGACGCGCATCAGGTCGGTGATCACCTTCACCGCCGTTTCCGAACCGAAGATCTTCGCCTGCAGCGACAGTTCGAACGCGCCCGGCGCCTGCGTATCGAGGGCGTGGCACGCCCTCCAGCTCAGGTAGCGCGCGGCCTCGATCTCGGTCTTGGCATCCGCCAGCGCGTAGCCGACCGCCTGGTGCTCGATGATCGGCACCGCGCCGCCGCGGCGTTCGGTGCGGGCGAAATTCAGGGCGAACTCGAACGCCGAGCGCATCACCGCGACGCCGAACACGCCGACCAGCGCGGCGGTGCCGGTGAAGCTGCCTTCGACGAGTTGCAGGCCGGCGCCCGGCCCGCCGATGATGTTCTCCTGCGGCGCGCGCACGTTCTCGATCCGGAAGCGCGGCACGAGGTGAGCGCGATGCCCGACCGCGTCGAGCGCCTGCTCCAGCACGATGCCTTCCGCCGGCTTCTCGACGACGATGATGGAGAGGCCCTTCTCCGGCGGCGCCGCGGCATCGGTGCGGCACACCACGCAGATCAGATCGGCGCCCTTGCCGTCCCAGCCGGTGGCGCTGGAGACCCACTGCTTGGCGCCGTTGATCACCCAGTGCTTGCCGTCGAGCCGCGCGGTGGTGCGCAGGCCTTCCGCGGGCGCGGGCGCGGCGAAATTGGCGCTGCCACCGGGCTCGCTGAAGGCAAACGCGGCGAGCGGGGTGCCGGTCTTGCTCAGGAAGGGCGCGAGGAAGCGCCCGCACTGCTCGGGGGAGCCGCCGAGCATCACCGGCATGATGCCGAGCAGCGTCGCGAACAGCGTCAGCGACACGTTGACGTCGACCGCCTGGAATTCCTCCGCGACCACGGCGAGATCGAGCAGACCGGTGCCGCCGCCGCCCAGCGGCGCCGGGATCAGCCGCTGCAGGAAGCCCTCCCTGATGGCCGCCGCATAGAATGGCCGCGTCGCGAGGAACCGCTCCATCGGCGTCGGCAGATGGCGCGTCGCCTCCTTGACGCCGGTGAGTTCCTTGCGGGCGAACCGGCGCGCCGCGAGCTGCAATTCGCGCTGCTCAGGTGTCAGGGTAAAGTCGATCGGCATGGCGCTCCTCCTGGAACCCACGTGGCGGCGTTGCCGGCGGGTGCGGGCAGGAGACTGCAATGACCTCGGTCAGCCGTCATTTGACCAGGCGTCCGCCTGCGTTTGACAAAACGTCCAGAGTGACTGGCACAGCGCTTGAATGTAGGCTGGAGTAGCCTCGTTTCAGGGTGGCCGACGATGAACAGCGTTGCCTGGCATATGCGGGACGTGCCTCCGGCCGAACGTTTCGCCTACTGGCGCGAAGCGGTGTGCCAGAGCTTCATGCCGCTCGAGCCGGAAGACCTGTCCGCGGAGGCCTTCGACGGCAGCATCGAGGGCGTCGCCGGCGCCTCGCTGCACATCTCGCGGGTGCGGTCCGTTCCGGCCGTGGTCCAGCGCACCAGGCGCGGCATCGGCAAGTTCCAGGACGGCTCGTTCTACGCCAACCTGCAGCTCCATGGCGATGCCGTCGTCGAGCAGAATGGCGAGCAGGCGATCGCCCGCCCGGGCGACATCGTGCTGGTCGACACCAACGAACCGTTCTCGATCCGCTTCGAGCACGGTTGCGACCTGCTCTGCGCCACCATTCCCGACGGCAGCCTGCGCCGTCATCTGCGGCACTTCGCGCGGCGCCCCACCGTCATCCGCAGCGCCGGCGCCGGACGGCTGGCCTCGGCCTATCTCTCGACGCTGCGCGAGATCCCGAACGATTTCGAGCAGGTCGACGATCTTGCCGGCGACCAGCTCAGCGCCTTGCTGGTGCGCGCTGCCAGCGCCCAGGTCGGCGCGACGCAGCCGCCGGCGCGCCGTGAGGCGATGCTCGCGCGGATCCTCGATTTCATCACCGACGAGCTCGACAACCCGCTGCTGTCGGCCAAATTCATCTGCCGCGAGCTCGCGATCTCGCGCAGCACGCTGTTTGCGATCCTGGGCGACGCCAACATCACCTTCGCCTCGCATATCCGCCACAGGCGCCTCGACCGCTGCCTGGCGCAGCTGCGCGATCCGCGCCTCAGTGGCGTCGCCATCGGCGAGATCGCCAGCCGCTCCGGTTTTTCGAGCCAGGAGAGCTTCACCCGGGCGTTCAAGCAGAAGTTCGGCAGCCCGCCCGGCGCGCACAGGATGAAACGCGAGGACGGCGGCAAGACCGGTTAACCGGGTCGCCCGTGGCGGACAAATCGCGTTTGCCGTTGCCGCCCCGACAAGCTAAAGAACAAAAACTAAAGAAGAAAAGTGAAATGAATGTCGGTCCGACCGTCGTCGGGAGGAGCAGCGATGAGCTTGGTCGAATTTCGCGACTGGCGTCCGAGCACCGGGACGGAGCTTTCCTTCGACGACTGGGAGAGCCGGCTGCGCTCGGTATGCGGGCGCTTCCAGCCCCGGCCCGTCGACGGCGCCATATCGGTCGCCGGCGATGTCGCCCTGCAGGCCGCCTCGGGTTTTGAAATCGCCCGGGTCTCCAACGATCTCAGCACGGTCCACCGGGATCAGAATGACATCCGCCTCGACTTCGGCGAGAACCTGTTCCTGCTGATCCAGCTCGAGGGCTGCTGCGGCGTGGAGCAGTACGGACGGCAATCGGTCATCGGGCCGGGCGACTGTGTGCTGCTCGATTCATCGACCCCGCTCGTGATCTACTTCGAAGGCCGTTTTTCCGATCACCTCTCGGTCCACCTGCCGCGCCAGCTGCTGCTGTCGGAGCAGCACACCGACCTCGAGATCGCGCGGCGCCTGGGCGCGGAAGACCCGATGTCGGCGGTATTGCGGTCGCTGGTGGCGAAGCTCGTTCAGACCAACGCCGACAGCGCCAAGGCGCCGTCGCTTCGCCAATTGCTGTTCCAGGCGACGCGCCAGTCGTTCGCGCGCGACACCGACGCGCCGCAGGCTCTAGCCGATTCCAGCGACGGCCGCCTCGACGCGGCCCAGCTCCTGATCGACCGGCACCTGACCGAGGACTACCTGTCGCTCGAGTGGCTCGCCAGAAGGCTCGGCGTTTCATCGCGGACCCTGCAGATGGATTTCAATCGCGTCGGCTCAACCGTCACCGGGTTGATCCGCACGCGTCGCCTGCTGCTGGCGCGCGACCGGCTGGTCGAGATGCGGCATAGCGCGCGCGAGGCAACCATCTCGCAGGTCGCCTACGCCGCGGGCTTCAACGACATTTCCTATTTCAATCGCAGCTTCAAGGAAGCGTTTCAGCAGTCGCCCCGGGATTTCCTGCGCGGCTGATGGCGCCGCCTTGCGCAATTGTCCAACCGCCTTTCGCCCCAGTCCAAGACGGGCCGGCCTGAAATCTCGAAGATCCCGCAAAATTCAAACGGGAGGATCGAGAGATGAGCCGCTACGGCCTGATCATCAATGGGCGAAAAATCGAAACGTCGAGCTACGCCGACGTCCATAACCCCTCGACCGGAGCGGTCGTCGGCCGCATGCCGCTCGGCACCGCTGCGGATCTCGATCTTGCGGTGTCGGCCGCGGCGAAGGCATTCCCTGCATGGGCGGCGACGGCGAGCGGAGAGCGCGCCGCCGCGTGTTCGGCGATCGCGGCCAAGATCGAGGCCCATGCGGAGGAGCTGGCCAATCTGCTGACGCAGGAGCAGGGCAAGCCGTTGAACGGGCTCGGCTCGCGCTTCGAGATCGGCGGCGCCCAGGCCTGGACCAACTACACGGCCTCGCTCGATCTGCCGGTCGAAACGCTGCAGGACGGGCCCGAGGGGCGCGTCGAGCTGCACCGCAAGCCGATCGGGGTCGTCGGCTCCATCACCCCCTGGAATTGGCCGGTGATGATCGCCTGCTGGCACATCATTCCGGCCATCCGCACCGGCAACACGGTGGTCATCAAGCCGTCGCCCTATACGCCGCTGTCGACCATCAGGCTGGTCGAACTGATCAACGAGGTGGTGCCCCCCGGCGTCGTCAACGTGGTGACCGGCGCCAACGACATCGGAGCGCTGATGTCCTCGCATCCGGGCATCGGCAAGGTGACCTTCACGGGCTCGATCAATACCGGCCGCAAGGTGATGGCCAGCGCCGCCAATACGCTGAAGCGGCTCACGCTCGAACTCGGCGGCAACGACGCGGGCATCGTGCTGCCGGATGTCGACGCCAAGGCGATCGCCGAGGGACTGTTCTGGGGCGCCTTCATCAATGGCGGCCAGACCTGCGCGGCGCTGAAGCGGCTCTACGTGCACGACAACGTCTACGACGACGTATGCCGGGAGCTGACGGCGTACGCGCGCAACGTGCCGATGGGCGACGGCCTGGCCGATGGATCGATCCTCGGGCCGGTGCAGAACCGAATGCAGTACGACATCGTGTCGTCCTACGTCGAGGACGCCAGGGCCAAGGGCGGCCGCGTCCTGATCGGCGGCGATCCCAAGGGCGGCCCCGGCCATTTCTATCCGATCACGCTGGTCGCCGACGTCGATCACGGTTGCAAGCTGGTCGATCAGGAACAGTTCGGGCCGGCGCTGCCGATCATCCGCTATCACGACATCGATGAGGTGATCGCCAGGGCCAACGACAACCCGGCGGGTCTCGGCGGCTCGGTGTGGAGTTCGGATGTCGAAACCGCCCGCAAGATCGCCAGCCGCCTCGAATGCGGTTCGGTCTGGATCAACAAGCACGGCGCGATCCAGCCCAACGCGCCCTTCGGCGGCGTCAAGCAATCGGGCGTTGGCGTCGAATTCGGGATCGACGGGCTGAAGGAATTCACCACGGTCCAGACGGTGTTCTGCTGAACCAATGCCGCGGCGCCGCGATCGCGGCGCGCACGTCATCCATGAAATGACTGGAAAACAGCGATGCCGGATTTCGACTTCATCATCGTCGGCGGTGGTTCGGCGGGCTGCGTGCTCGCCAACCGGCTGTCGCAGAACGGCTCCCACAAGGTGCTCTTGATCGAGAGCGGCGCAGCCGACAAGGACCCCTACATCCACATTCCCGCGACCTTCTTCAAGGTCATCGAGAAGGGCCGCGACGTCCACTTCTACGCCTCCGACCCCGAGCGGGGTCTGAACGGCCGGCCTTCGATCGTTCCCCAGGGCAACGTGCTCGGCGGCGGCAGTTCGATCAACGCGATGGTGTATATCCGCGGACAGCGCCAGGACTACGACCAGTGGGCGCAGACGGGATGCCGCGCCTGGTCCTATGATCGCGTGCTGCCCGTGTTCCGGGATCTCGAAGACAACCAGCGGCTGTCCGGCGAATACCACGGCGTGGCCGGGCCGCTGAAGGTTTCCGATCGGGGCTACGGCCACCCGCTGTCATGGGCTTTCATCCGCGCGGCCCAGGAAGTCGGACTGCCCTACAACGAAGACTTCAACGGCGCCCTCCAGGAAGGCGTCGGGTTCTATCAAACGACGACGGCCAACGGCCGCCGGCAATCCTCCGCCCAAGCCTTCCTGCGCGCCGCCGAGGGCCGCCCGAACCTGACGATCCTGACGGGACGACGCGTCCACAAGGTGGAATTCGCGGGCACCCGCGCCACCGGCGTGCTGCTGGAAAGCGGCGAGCGCTATTCCGCCGCCCGGGAGATCGTGCTCAGCGCGGGCGCGATCGCAACGCCGAAGATCCTGCAATTGTCCGGCGTCGGCGACGCCGCGCACCTGAACAGCCACGGCATCGCCTGCGTCGCCCATGTTCCGGGCGTCGGCGAGAACTACCAGGACCATCTCGAAGCCACGGTCCAGGCGGAGGTCAGCCTCACCTCGCTGTTCGGCCAGGACAAGGGCCTCGCCGGCGCCAGGCACATGCTGCAATACATGCTGACCAGGACCGGCCTGCTGACCTCGACGGTGGTGGAGTCGGGAGGTTTCGCCGACACCTCCGGCACCGGCCTGCCGGACGTGCAGTTTCACGTGCTGCCGACCTTCATCGGATTCGCGGAGCGTCAGCCCGAACCGGGCCACGGCATCGCGATCGGGCCATGCTTCCTGCGCCCCCGCTCCCGCGGCACCGTCAAGCTGCGCTCGGCCGATCCCCGCGACAGCGCCCTGTTCAACGCCAATTCGCTGTCGGATCCCGCCGACCTCGAAACGCTGGTGCGCGGCGTCGAGTTCGCCATCAGGATTACCGAAGCCCCCTCGCTCGCCAGCATCATCAAGCGCCGCGCGCTGCCGAAGCCGGGCGTCGAGAAGGATCCGGCGGCGCTGCGCAACTATGTGCGCGCGGTCGCCAAGACCGTGTTCCATCCCGCCGGCACCTGCAGGATGGGACGCGCCGACGATCCGACGGCGGTGGTCGGCGAAGACCTCGGCGTGCGCGGCGTCCAGGGACTACGCGTCGCCGACGCCTCGATCATGCCGACGCTGGTGTCCGGCAACACCAACGCCCCGACCATGATGATCGGCGAACGGGCGTCCCGCTTCATGCTCGGAACGGAGACTGCAAGCTGAACCACAAGCACGGCACAAACTAGACAATCCGGTCCGAAGATCCTGCACCGGGCCTACCTGGCGTGAGGGCGTAACCAGAGGAATGGCGAAAGCCGTCAGATGGCGTTTTGATCGTCATGGCCTGTTGATCGTCATGGCCCGGCTTGACCGGGCCATCCAGTATCCGGGAGCCGCAGTGAAAGAACCGCGCGGTGGCGGCGTACTGGGTCGCCAGGTTGAACCGGGCGACGACGGCTGAGGCAGAAGCATCGGTCACTGCCGCCCACCGGCGCGCACCGCGTCGATCTCGTCGCACAACATTTCGGCGAAATCGCCGGCGGCGGGCTCGGCGTCGCGGCGCAGCCGAATGCCGAATTCCGCCTCGGGCACGGCGGGCAGCGAGAGCGCGGCGGTGACGTCGACGAGATCCTCGCCCATCCAGCGCGCGGTGCGCAGCGTCAGCGCGATGCCGGAGCGCACCGCCGCGCGCAGACCCGACAGCGAGCCGCTGGTGGCGACGATGCGGTGGCGCCGGCCGGCGGCTTCCAGCGCCGTCAGCGCGGCGGCGCGAAAGCCGCAGGGCGGATCGAGCAGCGCCAGCGGCACCTCGCCCGCTTCGAAGGCGAGCCCCGCGCGCGCGCCGAGCCAGATCATGGGTTCGCGCAGCACCGCGCGTTCGTCCGGCGCCGGCGCCGCGCGCATGGCGATCAGCACGTCGATGGCGCCCTCCTCGAACGCGCGGTTCAGCTCCGCCGAGCGGCCGATCCGCAGCTCGAGGCGGACGCGGGGATGGCTGCGCGCGAAGCCGCGCAGCAGGTCCGGCAGCGTGGCATCGGCGAAATCCTGGGTCGCGCCCAGCGTGAAGCGTCCGTCGGCCCGCGCGCCGCGCAGGCTGAGCCAGGCGTCGCGATGAGCATCGAGAATTCGCCGGGCGTGTATCACGAGATCCTCGCCGGCCGGCGTCAGCGCCCGCCCCCGCCCGGCGGCCGCCAGCAGCGGTTCGCCGACGCTCTCCTCCAGCCGTTGCATCTGGGCGGTGACCGCGGACGGCGAACGGCCGACGATGGCCGCGGCACGCGCCAGCGATCCGCCGTCGACAAAGGCCAGGAAGGTTCGCAGCAGCTCGGGATCGATCAGGCGCATAGTTCACATTACCAGAACTATTGATGCCAAAGAATTCGATTTTCTGGAAGTCTGGTCTGCGCCAGAGTGGGGCCATTCCAGACCCCCGGACCGCATCGGGGGTCGCCAGACACCCAGGAGACCCACCATGCCGTATATCAGTGTCACCGTGACCGGCACGCCGGACCCCGCCTTCTCCGCGCGGCTTGCGACCGAGGTCAACACCCTGACCAAGACGCATCTTCGCAAGGACCCGACCATCACCGCGGTGTCGGTGAGCTATATCGACCCGCAGCACTGGTTCACCGGCGGGAAGTCGCTGGCCGCGCAGCACGCCAACACGTTCTGGCTCGACATCAAGGTGGTCGACGGCACCAACACCAAGGCGGAGGTGGCGGCCTATCTCGAGGCGGTGTTCGCCTCGCTCTCGGCCCTGATCGGCGACGTGCATGGCGAGAGCTACGTGCTGGTGCATGAGGTGCCGGCCAGCGCCTACGGCTATGGCGGCAAGACCCAGGAATATCGCTATATTGAGGGCCGCTTGAAGAAGGCGGCGTGAGCGCGATTAAATGCAGCCAGACGCGATGCACGGTTTCGCCGTGCATCGCGTATGTCGTTGCCGATCCATTGTTGCAACGTTCCAAACGGATCGCTGATCTTGCGCTCAAGAACGCAGCGGCTCGGATGATGAGCGGCCAAGGGAAATCGTGGGACCTGCCCATCGGCGCCGCCGATGACCAGCATACCCCTTCGCACCCATTTGGCGGGCTGGTAGATTTCGCTGCCGGACCCGACCATCGCGATCGCGATCAGGTGCAGGCCGGCGACGGCACGCACATGTCCGCAGACGTGATAGGCTCGCGTCGCGGCGCGGGCGATCCCGCGGCGGCTCAAAATGGGGGCGAACAGGTGGCACGAGAGATCAAGCGACGCGACGTGCTGAAGGCATCGGCGGCCTTCGCGGCGGTGGCCGCGGCCGGCGGATTTTCCTGCCAGGAAGTGGCGAGCGCCGGTCCCATCGAGATTCCGACCGTCGACAGGCTTTCGGTGCGGGTGCTGGTGGACGGCGCCTCCGACATCTTCTTCCGGCCGCAGGAGGCGAGCGGCGTGAGGACCGAGCCGGGACGATCCGCCGATTCGAAGCGGCCGCTGCACAGCGAGTGGGGCCTCTCGCTGCTGCTGGAATCGCAGCGCGCCGGCGCCAGCCGGACCTTCCTGCACGACTACGGCTGGACCGCCGGCACCATCAACGAAAACCTCGACCTGTTGCGGGTCGACGTGAGCAGGATCGACACCCTGATCCTGAGCCATGGCCACTTCGATCACTGGGGCGGCCTGATCGGTTTCCTCGACCGCCACCGCGACGCGCTGCCGGCGGACCTGACGCTGTATTGCGGCGGCGAGGACAATTTCTGCCAGCGCTTCACCCGTTCCGGCAGCGGCGACCTCGCCGACTACGGCGCGCTCGACCGCCGCGAGATCGCGGCGCGGCGCGTCAAGCCGGTGCTGGCGGAAACGCCCGTGGTGATCGGCGGCCACGCCTTCACCACCGGCAGGATCAAGCGCTCCGGCATCGAGCGCGTGCTGCCCAACACCATGGTCGAATTCGCCATGAAGGACGGGCTCGGCTGCAACGCCAGCCACTATCTGCCGGCCGAGATGGAAGGCAAGATCGTGCCCGACGAGCACATCCACGAGCACGCGGTATGCTTCAACCTCAAGGACAAGGGGCTGGTGGTGATCTCCTCGTGCGGCCATGTCGGCATCGTCAACACGGTGCGGCAGGCCATGGAAGTCTCCGGCATCGACAAGGTCCACGCCATCATGGGCGGCTTCCACCTCGGCCCGGCGCCGGCCGACTACCTCACCCAGGTGGTGGCCGAGATCGGCAAGCTCAATCCCGACGTGCTGATCCCGATGCATTGCAGCGGGCTCAATTTCACGCTCGAGGCGCAGCGGCAGCTGCCGGGCAAGGTGCTGACCACGACCACCGGCACCCGCATCAGCTTCGGCGCGTGAGGGCACAATCGTTGCCACCAGTTCGTCATGCCCGCGCTTGTCGCGGGCATCCACGTCTTTACAGCAGGCCGGCAAGAAAGACGTGGATGGCCGGGACAAGCCCGGCCATGACGATGAAATTGTCAGCCATCTGCACACTCCTCGCCCTGCTCGTCCTCGCCCTCCCCGCCCGAGCGGACGACGCCGCGGCCACGGCGCCGGCCGTCGCCGAGGACACGGCGCCCATCCCACAGGCCACCGCCGCGCAATGGATGGACGACCTGATGTGGAATCGCGGACCGATCGGCGGTCCGTTCACGCTCACCGACCCGAGCGGCAGGGCGCGCAGCGACAGCGAATTCCGCGGCAAGCTGATGGTAATCTATTTCGGCTACACCAGCTGCCCGGACGTCTGCCCGACCGACCTGATGGCGATTGCACAGGCGATCGACGCGCTCGGGCCCGACGGCGACGACGTGCAGCCGATCTTCATCAGCATCGATTCCGTGCGCGATACGCCGCAGCAGATCGCCAGCTACGTCGCCGCGTTTCATCCCCGCCTGCTTGGCCTCTCCGGCACGCCCGAACAGATCCGCGCGGTCGCCACCGCATTCAAAGCCTACTACGCCGTCGGCAAGGATCCGCGCGACGGCAGCCCGGTCATCGACCACGCCGGCGTGATCTACCTGGTTGGCCGCGGCGGCGACTATCTCGGCTTCATGCCGCCGCAGACCGACCCGGCGCGACTGACCGACGTGCTGCGGCGGCAGCTGGGAAAATAGGCTTAGGGTGCGGCAAAAGGCCTGTCATTTCCGTCATGGCCGGGCTTGTCCCGGCCATCCACGTCTTGCTTGCTGAAATTCCCTAAAGACGTGGATGCCCGCGACAAGCGCGGGCATGACGAAATTTTCGATCTGGATGGGATGGGTCAAAGATTGATGATCAGGACGACGGTGGCCCGCCCTCAGCCCTCGAAGAACCGGTTGTCCGGCCGCGGCAGGCCAAGATTTTCCCGCAGCGTCCTGCCTTCGTAGTCGCGGCGGAAGATGCCGCGGCGCTGCAGTTCCGGCACCACGTGGTCGACGAAATCGTCAAGCCCCTGGGGCAGGAACGGAAACATGATGTTGAAGCCGTCGCAGGCGTCCGTGGTCAGCCATTCCTCCATGGCGTCGGCGATGGTCGCCGGCGTGCCGACGAAGGAAAGCCCGCCATAGCCGCCGACGCGGGCGGCGAGCTGGCGCACGGTCAGGTTCTCGCGCCTGGCCAGAGCGACCAGACGCTCCTGCCCGCTCTGCGAGGCGTTGGTCCTGGGCAGTTCCGGCAGCGGCGCGTCGGGGTCGAAGCCGGAGGCATCGACGCCCAGCCACACCGACAGCGAGGCGATGGCGCTGTCGTAGTGCACCAGCGCGTCGAGCCTGGCGCGTTTCTGCAGCGCCTCCTCGACGGTTTCGCCGACCACGACGAAGGCGCCGGGCAGGATCTTCATGTGGTCGCGGTTGCGGCCGACCTTCTCCATGCGGCCCTTGATGTCGGCATAGAGCGCCTGCGCGTCCTTGAGGCTGCCGCCGCCGGTGAACACCGCTTCCGCGGTCTCGGCGGCGAGCTGCTTGCCGGCTTCCGAGGCGCCGGCCTGCACGATCACCGGCCAGCCCTGCACCGGGCGGGCGATGTTGAGCGGCCCGCGCACCGAGAAGTACTTGCCCTTGTGGCCGAGCACATGCATGCGCACGGGATCGAAATACAGCCCGGCCTCGACGTCGCGCACGAAGGCGTCGTCGGCGAAGGAATCCCACAGCCCGGTGACGACGTCGTAGAACTCCCGCGCGCGGCGATAGCGCTCGTCGTGCTCCATGTGGTCGTCGAGACCGAAATTCAGCGCGGCGTCGGGATTCGACGTGGTGACGATGTTCCAGCCGGCGCGGCCGCCGCTGATGTGGTCGAGTGAGGCGAAGCGCCGCGCCACGTGATAGGGCTCATCGAAGGTGGTGGAGCCGGTGGCGATCAGGCCGAGACGCTCGGTGGCGCCGGCCAGCGCCGACAGCAGCGTGAACGGCTCGAACGAGGTCACGGTGTGGCTGCGCTTCAGCGCATTGACCGGCATGTTGAGCACGGCGAGATGATCGGCCATGAAGAAGGCGTCGAACTTGCCGTGCTCGAGCTTCTGCGCCAGCCGCTTCAGCACCGGGAAGTTGAAATTGGCGTCCGGGACGGCGCCGGGATAGCGCCACGCGCCGGTGTGGATGCTGACGGGACGCATGAAAGCGCCGAGGCGAAGCTGACGTTTGCTCATGGAAGACGTTCCGATCGGAATTCGAGTGGCCAGTTCAGGGAGCATCGACAACATAGGGTGGCGCCGCGGCGCCCGCAGCCGGTCGCGCCCGAGAAGGATATTTTTTTGATGGCGCGGCGTCGAGGCGAAATTGCCGCGGGCTGGGAATGAGGAAGGAGACGAAACGCAACGTGAGGGTTGTTTGCGCGGCCGCTCCGTTTTCTGCCGTCATGCCCGCGCTTGTCGCGGGCATCCACGACTTTATAGCAGGACGGCAAGAAAGACGTGGATGGCCTAGCAACGCGGCTCTCGCCGCGTTGCGTTCTTCTTAAGTACCGCAAGCCGGGTAAACCCGGCTTGCGGCGACAAGCCCGGCCATGACGATGAGGCAACGCGGCAAGCCTTCCTCCATTCCACCTTTCCCTTTCCCTCCCCCGCCCCCCCATTTTCCCCTCCCGGCCCCGGAACCAACGCCGCCATGGCGCGTTTGGCCCCGTGCTTGCCGATCCGAGCGCCCTCAAGAGCGCAGGACCCAACCCGCAACGGCAAGCCAGCAAGGGCGATAACCTCGATGAGGGGACGAGGCGGAGTGCTTCCGGGACAAGCCGGCGACGAGGCTGCGGACAACCTGCAGCAGCATCTGGTCGAGGTCGCCCGCGAGCGCGACGATGCCTATCGGAAATTGCAGGAGCGCGAGGCGGAACTGGCGCGGATCCAGCGGATCGCCCGGGTCGGCGGCGTCGAAGTCGAGTTCCGCGACGGCTTTCGCAACCGGCGCTCGCCCGAATACCTGATGATCCACGGTCTCGGGCCCGAGGCCGTCAACGAGACCCACCAGGATTGGGTCAACCGCATCCATCCGGACGACCGCGCGCGCACGGTCAAGCATTTCGACGACGTGCTGGCGGGCACCTCGACCGAGTATTCGGCGGAATACCGCATCGTGCGGCCGAATGACGGCCAGGTGCGCTGGATCGGCGTCACCGCCGAGATCGAGCGCGATGCCGCGGGCCGCGCCGTCCGGCTGGTCGGCGCGCATATCGACATCACCGACCGCATGCTGATCCAGGAAAGCCTGCGCGAAAGCGAGGAGCGCTTCCGCCTGATCGCCGACAGCGCGCCGGTTCCGATCTGGGTCACCAAGCTCGACCGCAGGCGCGCCTTCGCCAACCAGGCCTATCTCGATTTTCTCGCGCTGCCGTACGAAGAGGCCGTCGTCTACGACTGGCGCAAGGCGCTGCACCCGGACGATCTCGACCGCATTTTGCAGGAGCAGCTCGCCGGCGAATCCTCGCTGCAGCCGTTCGTGCTGGAGGCCCGCTACCGCCGTGCCGACGGCCAATGGCGCTGGCTGCGATCGGAATCGCAGCCGCGCTGGGACCCGACCGGCAAGCACATCGGCTTCATCGGCGTCGCCCACGACATCACCGCGGCGAAGGAGGCGGAGGTCGAACTGCGGCGGCTCAACGAAACCCTGGAACAGCGGATCCGCGAACGCACCCGGCAATTGCAGTCCAACGAGGCGCAGATGCGCGCCATCTTCGAGACCAGCAACCAGTATCACGTGCTGCTCGACCTCGAAGGTGCCATCGTCTACGCCAATCGCACCTCGCTCGCGGGCATTCGCGCCACCGAAGCCGAGATCGTCGGCACCGCGTTCTGGGCCTCGCCGTGGTTCGCCGCCTCGGAGGCGACGCGGGCGCGAATTCGCGACGCCTTCGCCGCCGCCGCGCGCGGCGAGACGGTGCGCAGCGAGCTGAACCTGTCGCTTCCGGCCGGCGACCGCTTCTTCGATTTCGCGCTGCGGCCGGTGCTGGACCGGCGCAAGGCCGTGTCCGGCGTGCTGGCGGAGGCCGTCGACGTCACCGAGCGCCGCCAGGGCGAGGAAGTGCTGCGGCAGTCGCAGAAGATGGAGGCGGTGGGCCAGCTCACCGGCGGCGTCGCCCACGACTTCAACAATTTCCTCACCATCATCCGCTCGGCGATCGATTTCCTGCGCCGGCGCGATCTCTCGTCGGAGCGCAGGCGCCGCTATGTCGATGCCATCGCCGATACCGTGGACCGCGCCTCCAGGCTGACCGGCCAGCTGCTCGCCTTCGCGCGGCGCCAGCCGCTGAAGCCGCAGGTGTTCAATGTCGCATCCCAGGTCGAGACCATCGCCGAGTTCATTCGCCCGCTGGTCGGCAGCCGGTACCAGATCGCGGTCGAGATCCATGACGACACCTGTTTCGCCTCCGCCGATATCGCCCAGTTCGAGACCGCGCTGATCAACCTTGCCGTCAACGCCCGCGACGCCATGGCGGACGGCGGCCGGATGACGATCGCGGTGCGCAAGGCCTCCGCCATTCCGGCGCTGCGCACGCTGGCCCGCCGCGCCGGCGACTTCATCGCGGTCTCGGTGACGGACGTCGG
Organism: Xanthobacteraceae bacterium; assembly: GCA_052326245.1. Lineage (GTDB taxonomy): Bacteria > Pseudomonadota > Alphaproteobacteria > Rhizobiales > Xanthobacteraceae > Bradyrhizobium_A. The sequence continues at coordinate 14,571 of JBKQQE010000131.1, forward strand.
CACCGGCATCGCCGCCGACAAGCTCGAGATGATCTTCGAGCCGTTCTACACCACCAAGGAGGTCGGCAAGGGCACCGGGCTCGGGCTCAGCCAGGCTTTCGGTTTCGCCAAACAGTCGGGCGGCGACATCGAGGTGCGCAGCGCGCCCGACAAGGGTTCGTCCTTCATCATCTATCTGCCGCAGGCGGCGGCGGCCGCCAGCCCGGACGTCGCGGTGGCGGCGAGCGAAAGCGCGGTTCGCGGCCGCGGCCATTCCATCCTGGTGGTGGAAGACAACGAGGACATCGGGCATTTCACCACCGAGCTGCTGGAGGATCTCGGCTACGCGATCCGGTGGGTCGCCAACGCCGCCGACGCGCTGACGGTGCTTGCCGACGACGCTCGCGCCTTCGATCTGGTGTTTTCCGACGTGATCATGCCGGGAATGAACGGCGTCGATCTCGCGGTCACGATCCGCGACCGCTATCCGGGGCTGCCGGTGGTCCTCACCAGCGGCTACAGCACCGTGCTGGCGGAGAATGGCGACCTCGGCTTCGAACTGATCCGCAAGCCCTATTCTTTCGAGGTGCTGTCGCGCACCCTGCGGCGGGCGATCGCGGACGGCACCCGCAAGGCCGGATAGCGGCGGCGGGCGGGTGCTGCCATCCAGGACCCCCACCATTCGCGTCACCCCGCTTTCCGGGCTATAGAATGCTATAGAATGATGGTGGCCCGACTCAAAAGGGGCCCGGTCCGCTGGGGTGCGGCGGCAACGAACAGTCGATGGAGCGGGGGGACATGACGCGCGCTAATCTCAAGGCAGACATCGTCGCGGCGTTCGCGCCGGTGGAGCGCGAAACGCTCAACGACCGGGTCTACCGCGAACTCAAGAACTCGATCATGGAAGGCCGCTTCAAGCCCGGCGCGACGCTGACGCTGCGCACCGTCTCGGACGCGCTCGGCACCAGCATGATGCCGGTGCGCGACGCCATGCGCCGGCTGGTCTCGGAACGCGCGCTCGAGGTGCGCCCGACCCGCAAGATCGCCGTGCCGGTGCTCACCGTGGAGCAGTTCCACGAACTGCGGCGGATCCGGATGCTGCTCGAGGGCGAGGCCGTGGCGCTGGCGGCGGAGCGGATCACGCCGCGCCAGCTCGCCGCCTGCAGGGCGCTGCTGAGGAAACTCGATTCGCTCGACCAAGAGAGCCCGCGGCAGTTCTGGGAGCTCAATCACCAGCTGCATTTCGCGATCTACCAGGCCGCCGACTCGCCGCTGCTGTTGTCCATCATCGAAATGCTGTGGCTGCAGATCGGCCCGCTGCTGACGCGGATCGCGGCGGCGCGGGCGGTGCAGGACGCAGCCGACCCCCACGCGCTGCTGGTCGACGCGCTGGAACGCCGCGACGGCGTCGCCGCCCGCGCCGCGCTGGTGCGCGACCTGACGCAATCGACCGAACGGGTGCTGGAAGAGCTGACCCGGCTGAAGGCCGTGCGCAAGGTCTGACCCCGGCGCCGACCAAACGCGTTGAAGAGCCGGCGGATCAAGCCATCGGCATGGAGGAGATCGGTGATGACCATTGGATACGAAGCGGTCGGTGAAGGCGACCACAAGGTGCTGGCGCTGCATGGATGGTTCGGCGACCACACGACCTTTCGTCCGTTGCGCGATGCGCTCACCTTGAGCGAATTCACCTATGCGAGCGTCGCCTACCGCGGCTATGGCCTGTCGCGACATCTGACCGGCAGCTACACGATGCAGGAGATCTCCGCCGACGTGCTGGCAGTGGCCGACGCGCTTGGCTGGCGTGAATTCAGCCTGATCGGGCACTCCATGGGCGGTATGGCCATTCAGCGGATTCTCCTGGACGCGCCGAAGCGGGTGCGGAAGCTGGTCGCCATCACGCCAGTGCCCGCGTCGGGCGTCCCGTTCGATCCGCAAAGCTGGCAGCTGTTCGAAGGCGCTGCAGCCAGTCTCGACAACCGGCGGGCGATCATCGATTTTTCCACCGGCGGCCGGCTCTCCAAGGCGTGGATCGATCACGTGGCGCGCTATTCCGAGGAGACGTCGCAGCGTGAGGCATTTGCCGCCTATCTCCAGGCCTGGGCCAAAACCGATTTCCATGCGGAGATCAAGGGCAACGCCGTGCCGGTCAAGGTCATCGCCGGTGCCAACGATTCAGCTCTCACGGCGGACGTCATGAAGGCGACCTGGCTTGCCTGGTATCCGAACGCCAGCCTCGAAGTGATGCCCAATGCCGGCCACTATCCGATGGACGAGACGCCGGTCGCGCTCGCGACCTCGATCGAAGCTTTCCTTAGAGCCTGATCGGACCAGACCTGATCGGCTCAGCCGGATACTTTCCGGCTCAAAATCCGCCGCAGCGGAAACAGCTGCACCCCCGTGCGCTCGGAGAATTTGCCCCACAGGCCCTTCGGCACGAACAGCATCATCGCCACCGCGGTCAGTCCGAGCACCAGCAGATAGAGGCTGCCGAATTGCGACAGATAATACTGCAGCGCCCACAACAGCAGCACGCCGACGATCGGGCCCTCGACGGTGCGGACCCCGCCGATCACCACGATGAACAGCACATAGGCGGTCCAGTCGACGACGCTGAAGGCGGCGTCCGGCGAGATCCGCGCCTTCTGCAGGTAGACGATGGCGCCGACCACGCCGGTGGCGAAGCCGCAGGCGATCCACAGCCCGTGACGAATCCGGGAAGCTGCGATGCCGATGCTGCGCGAGGCCTCGATGCTGTCGCGGGTGGCGGCGAGCGCGAGCCCGAGCCGCGAGCGTACCAGCGCGTAGATCGCCGCGGTGATGGCGATGGCGGCGGCCAGCGCCAGCCAGTAGACGATGACGTCGCGCGCGGCCGCCGAGCGGATGCCGAACAGCGCCTGCACCCATTGCAGCCCGGCCATCTGCGCGGTCGCGGCATTGGGCAGCGACATGCCGGTGCCGCCGCCGAGCGGCTTGAACTGGGCGCAGACCAGCCGGCAGACTTCGGCGAACACCCAGCTGCCGATGGCGAAATACGGGCCCTCGAGCCGGAACAGCAGCGGCCCGACGGCGGCGGCGACGATCGCCGCGAACAGTCCAGCCAGCGGCAGCGCCGCGAGCGGATCGAGCCCGGCGAGCACGGTACAGGCGAACAAAACATAGGCGCCGAGCCCGACGAAGGCCTGCTGTCCCACCGCGATCAATCCGCCCCAGCCGGCCAGCACGTTCCAGAGCTGCGCCAGCGCCAGCATGGTGAACACGAAGATCAGGTCCTGGATCAGGCTGCGCGAGGCGACAGCCGGCAGCGCGATCAGGCCGGGCACCAGCACGACGGCGACGAGGCCCGCGGCGCGCGACAGCCGCGTGCCGGTGCGGACCTGCCAGCCGGCTTCGCCCGCCGCCTGCGGCGGCGCCATCGACGCGGTGTCGGGACGTTCCAGCATCATGGCCGCCTCGCGGGAAACAGGCCCCGCGGCCGCAGGAACAGCACCGCGAGGAACGCCAGGTGGCCGGCGAGGATCTGCCACTCCGGATTGACGCGGGCGCCGAGCGTCTGCGCGATGCCGAGCACGATGCCGCCGGCAAGCGTGCCCCACAGGCTGCCGAGCCCGCCGATGATCACCGCCTCGAAGGCGTAGAGCAGCCGCGCCGGGCCGATCGAGGGATCGAAATTGGCGCGGATGCCGAGCGCGACCGCGGCGATCACCGACACCGCCAGCGACAGCCCGACCGCGACGGCATAGACGTTGCGATGGTCGATCCCCATCAGCTGCGCGATCTGCGGATTGTCCGAGGTGGCGCGGAAGGCGCGGCCGAGCGAGGTGCGGTAGAACACGATCTGCAGCACCACGATCACGGCGATCGCCACGATCAGCGCGGTGAGCGGCGCCAGCCCGATGTCCAGTCCCTGCACCAGTTCGACCGAGCGGGATTCGAAGGCCCCGGCCTCGAGCCGGCGGCTGTCGGCGCCGAACGTCAGCAATAGCCCGTTCTGGATCGCGATCGACAGCCCGAAGGTGATCAGCAGCGGCGGCATGATGTCGTCGCCGAGCACGCGCTCGAGGATGAGGCGCTGCAGCGCGAAGCCGACGGCGAACATCAACAGCACCGTGAGCAGCGCCGCGACCGGCAGCGACAGCCCGGCCGAGGTGGTGGCGGCCAGCACCACGAAGGCCGCCAGCACGATGAAGTCGCCGTGGGCGAGGTTGACCAGCCGCATCACCCCGAAGATCAGCGACAGCCCCAGCGCGAACAGCGCATAGACGCCGCCCAACAGCACGCCCTGGAGGATGGTATCGACCACGCTCATCGCTTCGCGCTCATGTCTTCAAAGTCATGGCGTCAGGTCCCGAAATAGGCCTGGCGGATGGCGTCGAAGCCTACCTCGCCGGGCCGCCCGGCGAGCGTGACGCGCCCTTCCTGCAGGCAGTAGAAGCGATCGACGCTGCGCATCGCCCGCGCCACGTCCTGTTCGACGATGACGACGCTGGTGCCCGCCGCGCGGATCTTCGGAATCAGCCGGTAGATGTCCTCGACCACGATCGGCGCCAGCCCGAGGCTGAGTTCGTCGCACAGCAGCACGTGAGGGTTGGACATCAGCGCCCGGCCGATCGCGATCATCTGCTGCTGGCCGCCCGACATCACGGTGACGTTGCCGTGGCGCCGCTCCCGCAGCAGCGGAAACAGCTGGTAGACCGTTTGCAGATTCCACGGCGCGCGGCGCTCGCCGCCATAGGCGCCGACCAGCAGGTTTTCCTCCACCGACAGCGACGGAAACAACTGCCGGCCTTCCGGCACCAGCGCGAGCCCCCTGCGCACGATCTCGGGCGCCGCGGTGTCGCCGATCTCGCGGTCGAACAGGCGGATGGCGTCGCGCCGGTTGCGCAACAGCCCGGCCAGCGATTTCAGCAAGGTGGATTTGCCGGCGCCATTGGCGCCGACCACGGCCACCGCCTCGCCGCGGCCGAGTTCGAAATCGACGCCGAACAGCGCCTGGAAGTCGCCGTAGAAGGCATCGAGCGCGTGGACGGCGAGCAGCGCGGTCATGCCGGCACGCCCATATAGATGGTCTGCACGGCGTCGGACTGCATCACCGCGGCGGGCTTGCCCGCGGCGACGATGCGCCCGAAATCGAGCGCGATCAGCCGGTCCACCACCGCGACCAGCGCATGGACGACGTGTTCGATCCAGATGATGCTGACGCCGCGGCCGCGGATGGCGCGGATGGTGGCGATCAGGATCTGGCATTCGGCTTCGGTCAGGCCGCCGGCGATCTCGTCGAGCAGCAACAGCCGCGGCCGCGTGGCGAGCGCGCGCGCCAGCTCCAGGCGCTTGCGGTCGAGCAGCGGCAGCCCGCCGGCCAGCCGGTTGGCCTTGGCGGCGAGCCCGGTCAGCTCCAGCAGTTCACCGCAGAACGACGCCGCCTCGGCCTCCGACAGGCCGGCCCCGAACAGCGCCGCCACTGCCGTGTTCTCGAACACGGTGAGGCTTTCGAACGGCAGCGGGATCTGGAATGAGCGCCCGATCCCGGCGCGGCAGCGCAGTTCGGAGGGCATGGCGGTGATGTCGCGGCCCTCGAAGGCAATGCTGCCGGAGCCCACGCGCAACAGGCCGGTGATCAGGTTGAACAGCGTCGACTTGCCGGCGCCGTTCGGCCCGATGATGCCCAGCGCCTCGCCGCCCGCCAGCACCAGATCGATGTTGTCGGCCACGACGAGCGCACCAAACGCCTTTGAGACACCGTTGAGCTCAAGCAGCGCCGGCACGCTCGTCATCGCCCCTTTACGCCAGCGCCTGCATCGATCCGCCGAGCGGGATCTGCGGCGCCGCGCTGTTTTCGGTGATCACCATGCTATACTTGTCGCCGGCAAGCCGCCACTGGCCGCCGACCAGCGGCGTCTTGGCGATGTTCTTGGCCGCGAACGGCGGAACATTGGCCGCGCCGAAGGCGATCGGGCCGACGATGGTGTCGAGCTTGGTGGCGCCGATGGCCTTGGCCACCGCGGCGCCGTTGCCGGGATCCGCCGAGCGCTTCAATGAATCGATGGCGACCTCGAACAGCGAATGCACGAAGCCGATCGGCTGGGTCCATTGCTTGCCGGTCGCCTGCTCGTAGCCCTTGGCGAGGTCCGCCGCGCTGATGCCGGTGAGGCTCGACTTGTAGGGGTGGCTCGGGGTCCACCACACTTCCGTGGAGATGTTGTGGCCGTTCTTCCCCAGCGCCGCCACGGTGACCGGGAACAGCAGCGCCTTCGCCACCGACACCACCTTGGGCTTGAGGCCCTTCTGCTGCGCCTGGTTCCAGAACGTGGTGAAATCCGGCGGGATCACCACGCCGGTGATGATCTCGGCATTGGCGGCCTTGAAGGCGGCGATCTGCGCGCTGAAGTCGTCGGTCAGGTTCTGGAAGCGGCCCGGATCGGTGAGCTTGTAGCCCTGCTTCTCCAGCACCGGCGGGAAGCCGACCACCTTGTCGCCCCAGGCATTGCCGTCGCCGTCGTTGGGGAACAGCGCGCCCACCGACTTGTTGGTCGAGACCTGCTTCCACATCCCGGTGAAGACGCCGATGACGTCTTCCAGGCCCCAGAAATAGTGGAAGGTGTAGTCGAACGGCTTCCAGCTCTTCGGATCGCCGGGATTGGTCTGCCGGCCGATGAAGTTGGTCTGCCACGGCGCCACCGAGGAGATGCACGGGATCTGCTCGATCTCGCATTGC
>JBKQQE010000132.1:0-6403 GCA_052326245.1 Xanthobacteraceae bacterium
CTCAAATCAGCGCGAGCCATTTGAACCACTATAGGAAAGCTGTGTGACCTTCACCGGCAGAACCGCGGTGCTGAAGCCAAATCCCCGACGCCGCGCCATAAGTAGCGAAATACCCAACGCCGTCAGCGGCTTCTTGACGCGGCGGTGACCGTTAGAGAAATGATTCCGTCCCCTTTTTAGTCCAGGCGCCCCTGCTGAGGGCGGGTTAGCCGATGTCCGTCGTTGACGACTTCCTGATCGAAAAGTTCGCGGTCTTCGGATTTGAGTTTCAGAACTGGATGGTCATTGCGGGATTCCTGGTGCTGTTGCATCTGCTGTTCAACATCGTGCCGCAGCGCGGGCGATAGATCGGCAACAGCTCCGGATCGGGATTTTCCAGTTGAATGATGCAAATCCCGGCTCAGCCGACGATATAGGCTGCCGAACCGGTGGCGATCTGCTCGCCGGCGTCGTTGACGAGCTCCATGTGGGCGACGGCGACGCGGCCGCCGAGCCGCACCACGCGGCCGGTGGCGACGAAATGCCGGCCGCGCCCCGGCCGCAGGTAGTCGACGTGCAGGTCGATGGTGCCGATGTTGGGAAAGCTCGGCGCCGAGCCGGCTTCCGCCTTGCCGACAATCGCCAGCGCAATCGCGAGCCCGCCCACCACGTCCAGCGTCGCCGAGATCACCCCGCCGTGCAGGATCTGGCGCACCGGGTTGCCGACCAGCTCCGGCCGCATGTCGAACTTGAGCCGCGGCGCCTTGGGGTCGATCGAGTCGATCGCCAGCCCGAGCACGCGGTTGAACGGAATCGCCTGTTCGAACGCGCGCCGGATATGCGTCTCGATGCTATCGACCTCACGCCGGCTGCCCATGGCGACGATCCCACAAAATGATGCTGACTGGCCGGCCCCCGCCGGGCCGCCCGGGCAGAAAACACTGATTCCGTGGCCCGCGCCAGCCGGTTCGCGCGGCAGGCGCGCCAACGGGTCCGCGCAAAGCGCGGCCCGATGACAAGCTCCGCGAGGCCGTCGCGTCGCAGAGAAGTGGCGCGTTTCGAAGCGTCATCCTGAGGCGCGAGCCGCGTAAGCGGCGAGCCTCGAAGGATGCGCGGGAGCGCCGGCGCCCGTCGAGGCGCGCACGCGCCACGTGGGACCACATCGCTGCGCCCGAGCGTGCTCGCACCTCAGGGTGACGGCGCCAAGGCATTCCGCTCTCAATCCCCGCTCCCCTCCCCGTACAGCCGCAGCGCCAGCAACGCGTGCGCCAGGGCGCCGTCGCCGCGCTCGGCGGCATGGTTGAAGGCCATGAAGCTGTTGCCTTCCGGCGCCGCCAGCGCCAGCACCTCCGGTATCTTCTGAAGATCGTCACGGTTCTGGTAGTTCGCCACGGCTGGTCCTCCTGTCATTGGCCATCGACGAGAGGGCCGGCCCACGCAAAACGGTTCGCGCCGCGGCGGATATTTTTGGCGCAGGCCGCCTGACATCCGATGCGCATCGCAGCCGGGCCATCTTCGCCATTGCGCCGGCGCGGCCGGGGCGACAAGCTCGGGCTGCTCCGGCCCGCGCCCAACCACAAGAAATCCAGGGAGACCGTTCGTGGCATCCGCACCCTTCGACTTCGCGCCGCTGTGGCCCGCGGGATTGCCCGCGCCGGCCGCGAGATGGACCGGGCTTGCCAGCTACAGCTTCGTCGGCGGCAACAACGACCCCGACCAGGTGCCGGTGCAGGGACTGATCGATGCGCTCACACGGGTGCTGCGGCGCGAGGGCCGGACGCTGGCGACCTACGGCCTTGCCAGCGGGCCGCAGGGCTACTGCCCCTTGCGCGAATTTTTGGTGGAGAAGCTCTGGCGCGACGCCGCCATCACCTGCGCGGCCGACGACATCCTGCTGGTCTCGGGCTCCTTGCAGGCGCTCGACCTCGTCAACGCGGCGCTGCTCGCGCGCGGCGACACCGTGATCGTCGAGCGCGACACCTACCAGGGCGCGCTGACGCGGCTGGCGCGACTCGGCGTCGACGCCATCGGCATCCCGCTGGACCACGACGGCATGCAGATCGACGCGCTCGCGACAACGCTCGCCGACCTCGATCACCGCGGCATCCGGCCGAAATTCATCTACACCGTTCCCACCGTGCAGAACCCCACCGGCACCATCATGAGCGAAGCGCGGCGCGCCGCGCTGCACCTGCTGTCGCCACGGCACGGCGTGCCGATCGTCGAGGACGACTGCTACGCTGACCTGATCTGGGACGGCCGCCGCCCGCCCGCGCTCTACGCCATGAGCAAGGCCAGCGGCGTCATCCATCTCGGCTCGGTCTCGAAGTCGGTCGCGCCGGCGCTTCGCGTCGGCTACATCGTCGCTCCCTGGGAGGTGCTGTCGCGGCTCTTGGCGCTGAAGACCGACGCCGGCTCCGGCGCGCTGGAGCAGATGGCGCTGGCCGAATACTGCACGGCGCAGTTCGCCTCCCACGTGCCGAAGCTGCGGCGCGGCCTGCGCGCCAAGCTGGAAACCCTGATGGAGGCGCTGAAGGAGCAGTTCGGCACCGCGGCGGAATTCGACGATCCCAGGGGCGGCATCTTCCTGTGGGTGAAGCTGCCGGACACCGTCGACGCGCTGAAGCTGTACCCGGCGGCGCTCGCAGCCGGCGTCGCGCTCAATCCGGGACCGGAATGGTCGACCGACCCGGTGCACGCGAAGAGCCGGATCCGGTTGTGCTTCGCCAGCCCCTCCCACGACCAGATCCGCGCCGGGGTCGCGGCGCTTGCGGAGGTGTGCCACCGCGAATTCGGCGTGCCCGCGCGCATCGCCAATGTGGCACGGTGACGGCGACGGTTAGTTCGTCATGCCCGGCCTTGTGCCGGGCATCCACGTCTTCACGATAGTTCAGCAAGAAAGACGTGGATGGCCGGGAGACCTTAGTCCCAGCGATCCGTCAGAGACGGATCGCGCTGCCCGGCCATGACGAAAAAATGGGAGACGATCCCCCTACACGTCGAACGGCCCGGCCACCAGGCGCGGCGCGTGCGGTGACGCCGCCGGGGCTGCGTCCTGCGGCGGGCGCGGCGGCGCGGCGGCAGCGGGTGCCGCCGGCGGCGCATCCGCGCTCACGACCCGGAACGAAACCCGCGTGGAATTGTACCACGTCATCAGCGCGCTCAGCCCGATCATCACGCCGATGCCGCCCACCGACACCAGGAAGCGGACGATGAAGCTGTCCGGCGTGCCGACCACCGCGACGTGTCCGGCGAAGGCCAGCGTCACGCCGAGGCAGAATACCTCCAGCGAATGCTGCCCGCATTGAATGAGCGGCCGCAGGATCCGCCAGTCCAGCGGCGGCCAGTCCCGCGGGATCAGCCGGTCGACGACGATGGCGATCGCCAGGAAATGCAGCATCCGCAGCGCGCCGAGATTGGTCTTGCCGAACGCGTGGGTGGTCCAGTCCGGCAGCAAGGCGCCGAGGTCGAGGCGATCCCAGGAAAGAAACATCGCGTAGACGGCGAGCGTGTAGACCGCGGCGAGGATCACCACCAGCCGCGAACGCACCAGCTTCCACACCCAGTCGGCGGCGCCGAGCCCGCACCAGGCGCCGAGCACGAACAACAGCTGCCAGGCCAGCGGATTGAAGTACCAGGAGCCCACCGGCCACGACGGGAAATTGAGCCCCGCGAAATTGGCCGCCGCATAGACCGCGATCGCGAGCCCCAGCGCCAGCTCGGGCGCCTTGCGCAGCAGCCACAGCATGACGGGCGAAGCCGCCAGCACCACGATATAGAGCGGCAGCACGTCCATGTTGACCGGCATGAACTTCAGCTGCATCACCGCGAGGATGCTTTCCTCCGGCCGCTCGTGCAGGAAGCGGATGTTCATGGCGTCGTCGAAGGCGTGACTGCCGTGGGACAGCCACGCCACCTCGCCGATGAAGACGACGAACAGGAACATCTGGGCGACGTAGGTCTCGAAGGTGCGGCGCCAGATCTGCGCGCCGGCCACCACGAAGCCGCGGTGCTCCATGACGCGCCCGTAGACATAGGCGTTGGCGTAGCCGGAAACGAAGATGAAGACCTCGGCCGGATCGCTGAAGCCGTAGTTCCACGGCGCAATCCGGTTGAAGATGGTGCCGGGAACGTGGCCCAGGAAAATCAGCCAGAGCGCGATGCCCCGGTAGAGATCGAGCCGGAAGTCGCGCGGAATTTCGACGGGATCAACCCTGGCCATGTGCGTCGGCATCTCACGTCTTGCGGGCGATCCCTTGAACCGATTTCTTGATAAGCCCCAAGTTTATTTGATCCGGCAAAAGCCCGCCGCGCGCCTTGACAAAGGTCAACGATTTTACCGCCAAAAATACCCGCGATCCTACCGCCGCGAATGCGGGGAAGATCTTGTGCCGGCAGCGTTCGCGACCATCTAGAAGTGGTATGGAAGGGATGCGTAGCAGGGGGCTCATGATGCGTGCGGTTTGGAAGGTATCCTGGAAGCTGACGAAATGGGCAGGCGTCGCCGCGGTGCTGGCGTATGCGGCGATTTGTGTCGGTTTGTACACGGCACAGCGGACACTGGTATTTCCGAAGCTGGCGGACCATGTCACCGCTACTGATGCGGGCTTTGCCGAGGCGCAGGAAGTGGCGCTGCAGACCTCCGACGGCGAGCGCCTGGTGGCGTGGTACGTGGCGCCGACCGCCGGCAAGCCGCTCTTTATCTATTTCCATGGCAACGGCGACACCCTGAACTGGCGGGTCCCCCGGGACCGCGGCCTGGTGGCTGACGGCAACGGTCTGCTGGCGGTGTCGTATCGCGGCTACGAAGGCTCGACCGGCAGCCCGTCGGAAGAAGGGCTGCATCTGGACGCCGAGGCGGCCTACGCCTTCGCGGCCGACCGGGTCTCGGCGGACCGCATCGTGGTGTGGGGGCATTCGCTCGGCACCGGCGTCGCCGTGTTCCTGGCGGCCGAGCGCAAGATCGAGGCGCTGGTTCTGGAAGCGCCCTACACATCGATCGCCGACGTCGCCGCCATGAATTTCCCGTGGCTGCCGATCCGCTGGCTGCTGAAGGATCAATTCCACTCCGACTGGCATATCGGCAACGTAACCGCGCCGGTGCTGGTGTTCCACGGCGACCGCGACGACATCATCCCGATCTCGTTCGGAGAGCGGCTCTACAGCCTGATCAAGTCGCCGAAATGCTTCGTGCGCTTTGTCGACGGCGGTCACGTCGACCTCGACGACGGCAAGGTGCTCGCCAGCGTCCGCGACTTCATCGCCAGACCCTGGCACCTCACCACCACCACCGCCGCCGGAATGGACGGTTGCGAGAGCCGCAGCGCGGCGAGCTGACGGAATTGAGCCTATCGTCCTGCGATTAATCGCAACCCGGCCCAATGGGCCGGGTTGTTTTTTTGGTGCGCGGGTCGGGTGTCGGCGCGTTTCACGTCTTCAGCGTCATCGCCCGGCCGAAGGACCGGGCGATCTCAGCAATGGGGCAATCACCATGCAATCCAGCATTCGACGCGGTGAGCGTGGGACAGAGCGTGTCCCACACTTCGTCATGGCCGGGCTTGTCCCGGCCATCCACGTCTTTCTTAGCCGCTATGCCGCAAAGACGTGGATGCCCGGCACAAGGCCGGGCATGACGACAAAGATTGAGCCGTGCCGCCAATCGCCGCCCTGCCAGTTGCGCGGGCATCGCGGCGCACGTTTTCTGGCCTTGGTAAACCGCGCAAAAGAGCGCAAACTAACAAATCGCGCCGGCCAAAGCCGGCATGATGCCGGTCATACTACGCATTTCCGAAGCTCCTGCTACCGACGAATTGCGAGGTGCCGCATGCCACATCTCATAAGTCATCTTAAATGGCTGCCGATGCTCGGAGCCCTGGCTTTCATCGACATCGGCCAAAGCGCAGCGCAAAAACTGGTCGACCCGACCGCGGTCGCGCCCGAGTACCGGGCGGCGGCGGAGAAGCGGCTCGCCGAACAGATCCGGCAGCGCGACTGCCGGCGCAAGGCGGACCAGGAGAAGGTGCTGGCGCGGGATCGCGTCGAATTCCTGGCGCGCTGCCTCGACGGCAAGGAAGCGTCCTCAACCACGCCCTAGTGTCTGGCGAACTCGTTTACGACCGTCAGAACCAAGGGACACTGGCAAATTCTAGCGCCCCGAATCCACTGGCCCGCCGCAGCTCGGGCAGCGGCGCGGTGCGCCGTCGTGGTCCGGCGCCGCCGCCTGCTCCGCCGCCGGCAGTCCGCGGGTGCGCCCGTCGATGATCCGCATCAGTTCGCGCAGCGAATCGCCGGCCTCGTGCGTCGCCTCGATGCAGAGCCGGTCGCCGAACAGCCGCGGCAGCATTCTCGACAGCAGCCAGCACCGCGCGGTGATGCGCAGCCGCGAGCGCTCGACGCTCTCGCGGTCGGACAGGCGCCGCTCGCC
>JBKQQE010000133.1:0-4443 GCA_052326245.1 Xanthobacteraceae bacterium
GCCGGCTCGCAGATCAATGTCGGCTCGCTGATCGCCTCCGATCTCGACGTCGGAGTGCTCGGTTCGAGCCAAACAGCGCGCGACCAGTATTTCCTGAACACCGGCATCAGCGCCACGACGCAGACGACGAGCTTTTCGGCCGCGTCGCTGACCGGCGCGAGCGGCGGCGGCGTGCAGGTCCAGGCGGGCGCGACCATCACCACCAATGTGAATCCCTCTTCTCCCGGATTCGTGTACCTGCTCGGCGCCAACGTCACCAACCAGGGCACCATCGTCTCGCCCGCCGGCGAGGTCGCGATGGTCACGGGGCAGACCATCACGCTCACGCCGGGCGCGTACAGCGAGGCCACGTTGTCCGGCAATGTGTTGACCAGTGCCGGCTTCCGCGGCACCGGATTCACGATTCAGCAGTATGCCAATTCCTATCCCGGATCGGCCCCCTCGGGTCCGTTTCGGGCCGGGACGGGGACGATCACCGACGAGGGCGTGATCGAGACCCCCCAGGGCACCGTCGTGATGATCGGGGACCAGATCGCGGTCGGCATCCTCCGCAATTCTGCGGGCAATGTCGTGCTGGATCCGACCACGGGCAACCCCGTCAGCGGCGTGATCTACGCGCCGACCAGCATCTCCCGCAACAGCATGGTGCTGCTCGACGCCGTCACCAGCGTGGCCATGAACGGCGTCATCAGCATCCCGCCGTACGAGGACGGTGAAACCCTCAGCGGTTCGGCGGGGTCGACCTCCGGCAGCTCGGTGCAGAGCTTCACGCCGGCCTTCGTCGAGATGAGCGGCCAGCTCAGTGTCACGCTGGGTTCCGGCGCGCGGGTCTCAGCACCGTCCGCCTCGGTGGCGCTCAACGCCATCGCCAACAATTTTGGTTTTTCCAGCAGCAGCGACACGCTGATTAGCACCAGCCTGACCGGCGCGCAGGGCATCGTGCTCTCCGGGCCCGGCACGGTCGACGGCGTCGCCGCGGCCGGCGCCATCATCGACGTCGCCGGCCTGCAGGACGTGCAGCTGGCGGCAAGCTACAATGTCATCGCGATCCAGCCGCGCGGCATCGACTTCGCCGACGAACCGCTGCAGCGCAACGGCGCGCTCTACGGCCAGACGCTGTACATCGATATCCGCGAAACGGGCAAGAACAGCAACGGCACCACCTGGTGCGGCACGGCGGTGGCCAACGCCTGCGGCTACGTGGACGCCGTTCCCCGGAGCATCGACCAGTTGATGACGACGGGCGGCACTGTCAGCTTCAAGACCGACACCACCACGACAACGGCCACCTCGGTCACGCTGCAGAGCGGCTCGGTGATCAACACCGCTGGCGGCTACGAGCAGTTCCTGGCGGGCTGGGTGCCGACAACGTATTTGCTCGGAACCGACGGTCATCTCTACAACATCGCCGATGCGAGTCCCGACATCACCTATGTCGGAATCGCCGGCCAGAACACCATCAGCCAGGCGCACTGGGGCATCTCGGAGACCTCCACAAGCCTGACCGAAACCTACGATTCGGGCTACCTGCAGGGGGCCGCCGCGGGCGGCGTCTCGATCACCACCGTGAAGCCGACGCTGCAGGGAACGCTGCTGTTCGGCGCGATCACCGGCGCGCAGCAGGCTGCCGCCGGCACCGCGCCATCGCAGGGCACGCTGTCGATCACCACGCCATCGAGCGTCGTGATCGGAGCGGCGGGCAGCGTATCGAGCAATTTTACATCGACCAGCCTGTTCACCACGACGTTGTCGGCCGGCCAGCTCTCGTCGTATGGGCTCAGCGGCCTCTCCGTCACCGCCAACGATTTCCTGCTGGCGTCCGGCAATACGGTCAACCTCGCGCCCGGCGGCAGCTTCTCGGTCACGGCCGCCGGCGCGATCGACATTGCCGGAACGGTGTCGGCGCCGAGCGGGACGATCAGCCTGCTCACCGATCGCTACGATCTGACCAAGAGCCAGGGGGCGTTCTGGCTGACTATGCCGCTAACGCCGTCGGGCAAGGCCGACGTGTTCGTGGAGGGCACGCTGGACGTCAGCGGCCGGTGGGTCAACGACTATGGCCAGACCGGCGCGGGTGCCCTCGGCCCCGGCTTCATCAACGGCGGCAGTATCTCGATCGCCACCAACAACTCGTCGTCTTCCGCGGGCGTCGATACCACAGGCAGCATCATTCTGGCGGCGGGGAGCCTGCTCGACGCCTCGAGTGGCGGCTATATCTCGCCGCAGGGCACGGCCAAAACCGCGTCGACGGACGTCATGGCCGGCACCGGCGGCAGCATTTCCTTGGCGCTGTATCAGGGGCTCAACTTTGGAGACGCCCAGACTTCCGGCCATCCGCTGACCCCGACCACCGGTCCTGTTTCCGTGATCGAGCTTGACGGATCCCTGCGCGCCTATGGCTTCCAGAGCGACGGCACGCTGACGCTGGGCGCACCACAGACCATCCAGATCGGTGGCCAGCCGGCAGGCGGAGGCCTCTATCTGCCAGCCTCGCTGCTGAACGGGGGCGGCTTCGGCGCCTACGTCATCGAATCGACGCCTGACGGCTTTGAATCGGCGTCTGGCTATTCGGGCGTCGCCTCGAACATCACGGTGGTAGCGGGCACGTCGCTGACCCTGCAGCAGCGGAATCTCTCCAGCATCGCCGACTACCTCTCGGTGCCGACCGGAACAAAGATCTCTGCAGTGGCGCCGCTGGCGACCCTGCCGGACGACCAGCGCGCGCCGGTCAACCTCACCCTCGCGTCGAATATCGTCACGCTCGGCGCCGGCGCGGCGATCACGACCGATGCCAACGCGAGCATCACAATTTACGGAACGCCTTTCTTCGCGACGTCGAACGGATCCAACACCATCACGCGGCAAACGTCCGAGAGCGTCCTGCTGCTCGGCGACATCGTCGATCACGGCGGCACGGTGTCGATCTATTCGACCGAGACCTGGCTCGGTCCGAGCGCGTCGATCGACCTGTCCGGCACCGTGATCGAGAACTCGCTGTTCGGCGTCGGCGGCACCTATTCCGGCACCAGCGCCACGCTGCTGCCCGGCGGTACATTTGCCGTTGAATCCTACACGCTGGGCCGTAGCAACCTGTCGTCGCTGGCGGACAGCTACCTGGTGGCCCTACCCGGCGCCACCGTCGACATTTCCGGCATCTCGGCGACCATTGAGGCTGCCGGATCCTCCCCGCGCAGCGTCACCAATGTCGCGATGTGGAGCGACGCCGGCACGGTGAGCGCCGACGTCGGCGCCTTCGTGTGGGGCGGCAACTTCGTCGCCGAAGGCGGCCGGTCGCCGGTGACGGGGCAGGCCAACCCGCAGGCCAATGGCGGGACCCTGATGCTCGGCGGGTCGTCCATCACCCTGCAGCAGACCTCGAACAACGTGATTGCCGCGTTCTCATCGGTGACGACGCCGACGAGCGCGAGCGGGCTCTTGAGCGCCGGGCAGCCGAATGGGCTGATCGGCTCGCTCGCAACCAATTTCAACGGTCAGATCGTCGCCGCCGCCGACCGACTGGGAGCATTCAGCGACATCTTCCTCTACAGCGCGCTGACGTCCGCCGGGGCCGGACATATCTTCACCGACCTGACCGACAGTACCTACGGCGTCGCGCCTGCCGTGTTCTACGGTCTCACCATCTCCGGCCAACTCGACTGGAGCGTGGCCAACCGACTGGAAATCGCGGCGAGCTCGATCACACTGAGCAGCAACACATCCGGCAGCAGCGTGGTGCTGTCGGCGCCCTACGTCCTGTTGACCGGAGGGGGCAATTTCAACACGAACAGCGTGCTGGTGCCGACGACTTCCGCCACGGGGCCGGCCAGCACCGCCAGCAGCCTCGTCGTCGATGCCATGAACATCGACGTCGAGGGCGCGGCGTTTTTCAACTTTGCCCAGGTGAGGCTCGGCGGCGTGGCGGGCGCGGGCACCCCCATCCACAACGTCTACTACAACTACAGCACCGCCGACATCCAGCTCAGCACGCCGAAGGTGTCGAACGGGGTTCAAACGACAAACAACATCGCCGGCGAGAACTCCTCCACTTTCAGCGGCTACCTGGTCTCGGGCGGCGACATTTCGCTGTTCGCCGACCGGATCTATCCTGCGACGGCCGTGAATTTCACCATCGGCGCCGGCGCGATCACCCCGCTCTCGACGGGCCCGACGACCTATTCCGACACCGTGACATTCGGCGCGCCGGCCGGCCGCACGCCGGTGACGCCGCTCTCGGCCGGCGGCAGTCTGACGGTGAACGCGACGACCATCACCCAGGACGGCAACCTGTTCGCCCCGCTCGGCACCATCACCCTTGGCGGCACCGGAACCCAGCAGGTCACCCTCGGCGCGGGCAGCCTGACCTCGGTTTCGCTCGACGGCACCGTGGTGCCGTTCGGCAGCACCCAGGACGGTACTAACTGGTACTACAACGATTCACTGGCG
>JBKQQE010000134.1:0-16792 GCA_052326245.1 Xanthobacteraceae bacterium
CGCCCGTGGTGCATCCGCCGGCGCCGCCGCCGCCTGTCGTGCATCCGCCGGCTCCGCCACCGTCGCCCGTGGTGCATCCGCCGGCGCCGCCACCGGTGGTGAAGCCTCCGCCGCGGCCGCCGTCACCGCCGCCGCCGGTGGTGCATCAGCCGCCGCCACGGCCACCGGCGCCGCCGGTGGTGCATGCGCCGCCACCACGGCCGCCGGCACCGCCGCCGCGACCGCCAGCTCCGCCGCCGCGACCACCGTCACCGCCGCCGCCGGTGGTGCACGCCGCGCCGCCGCCACGGCCCCACCACTGACCTGCACGATGATCGCAGGCCGGTGTGCCGATAAACTGACGCGGCCGCGGGCCTTGTCCGCAGCCGCGTCGCACCAAGCAGGAATGCGCAGGCCGCCGCCGCGGCGCAGTGCCGACCACTCGCAGAACGGAGACTCCACGATGCGTCGTCTTCCAGCCTTCCTTTTCCTTCTCGGACTGCTCGTCCCGGCGCTGCCCGCGCGGGCCCATCCGGTCGATCCCGAGATTCATCCCCAGGTGTTTCAGGACATCATGCGCGCGCCGCGCCAGGAGGGTCCCTACGGCATGGGCTATACGTCGACGGAGCGCGTGGTCGAGCGCTGCAGCGCGTTGCTGTGGTCGGTCCGGCACGACAAGGACGGCAACGTCCGCAGCTACCGGCGCAACTACCAGACCGGCTATTGCCTCGGATGGATCAATTCATCCATGGCGTTTCTCAACTTTCACAACGAGGACGGCCACCACACGCTGGGCGTCTGCCTGCCCGACGAACTCGACAGCCGGCACGTCATCGACGTCTTCCTCGGCTACGTTCACGCCAATCACGACCACCTGAAGTACAACCCGTCGCTGCTGATCTACTGGGCGCTGCTGGAAAAATATCCCTGTCCGAAATGAGCGATCACCACGCGCGCGGCGCGGCCATTGAGGAGACCAAACGATGGGCGCCGAATTGACCCTGCGCGGTATAGGTATCGCGCTGGGCGCCGACATCGCCGCGTCGACCAGCGGCGCCGCGGTCGCCAACGACTCCAGCGCCGAACTGTCGACCGGCGGCCTGGTGCTGGTGAAGAGCACCGGCATCGCGCTGCAGAGCGAGGAGCTGTTCATCTCGCCGAAACAGATCCGCGTCCACTACCGCTTTCACAACGGCTCGGGCGCGGCGGTCACGACGCTGGTCGCGTTTCCCATGCCGGACATCGCGATCGAAAATCCGGACGACAACGTCCAGATCCCGATCACCAACGCTCCCGACAATTTCCTCGGCTTCGCCACCACCGTCGACGGCACGCCGGTGCAGGCCCGGCTCGAACAGAAGGTGTTCGCCAAGGGCGTCGACCAGACGGCGCTGCTGCGCCGTCTCAACCTGCCGCTCGCGCCCTATCTCGAAGGCTGGCCGGACCGGCTGGCCGCGCTGGCCGCGCCAGCGCAGGCGCAGCTGCGCGACGCCGGCCTCGTCTACGGGCAAACGGAATACGAGGGCACCAGGCCGGTGGCGCGGCTGTACCCGTCGTGGACGCTGAAGACCTCCTATTTCTGGGAGCAGACGTTTGCGCCCGGCGATACCGAGATCGAGCACCGCTACCGGCCGAGCGTCGGCGTTTCGCTGGGCACGCTCATCGGCGACGAGGCGCTGGCGGATGAGGTGCGGCGGAAATCTTCCAGCGAATCCGACCGCTATGCGATTGCGGACTACCTGGCCCACATCCGGACCTACTGCGTCGACGCGGATTTTCTGGCCAGCGCCACGCGGATTCGCAAGGCGCTGCCCAAGGAGGGAACGCTGATGGAGCAGCGGATCTCCTACATCCTGAAAACCGCGGCGAACTGGGCCGGGCCGATCGGGCGGTTTCGCCTCGTCGTCGACAAGGGTTATGCCGACAACATCGTCAGCTGGTGCGGCCACGGCGTCCGCAAGATCAGCGCGACCCAGTTCGAGGTCGAGGCGCAGGATTTCGTGCCGACCTCGGACCTGTCGATCCTCATCCTGACGACGCATCTGGAGAATTGAAGCGCCATGTGCAGGTCGGCAGCAGAGAGTCGCGGCATCGTCGGCGTTGGTCCGCCGATGACGTGGGCCGCCGGCGCGGTACTGTGCGTCCTGCTCGCGCCGCCTGCGGCGCAGGCCAGCCCGCCGCTTTACGATCCCGTTCGCGAGGTCTGCGTCACCGAGGGCATGCTGCTCGGCCGGTACGGCTACATGGACGTGCCGTTTCCCGACCAGGTCGACTGGTCGAAATTCGAGGGCCGGGTCGTCCGCTTCAAGATGCACAGCGGGCCGCTGCCCGCCCGGCTGATCATTCCGCCGGTGGCGATCGGGGTCTGCGACCCGGCGATGGTCGCCGCTTCCCTGCCGCGCGCGCTGGCGCAGCGCGCCGAGTATGAACTGCTGTCCCAGAAGGACCCGGACATGGCGCTCGCCGATATCGAACGCGCGGTGAGGCTGGTGCCGACCGACTGCGACTTCGCCGCCGGCTATGTCTTCATCCTGGAGCGCATCGGCCGGCGCAAGGAGGCCGACGCCGCGGCGGCGCAGGCGGAGACCTTGAGCTGTGCGCCGCGCTACCGCGAACACTTGCGCTGGCTGCGGCAGGGCTCCGTGATCAAGCTGTTCTAGAGCATGATCCGGATCGGAACGGCCGCGCCAGCGAGAAGTGGACACTGGTCTTCCGAATAGATCATGCTTAATCAAAATGGCAGAGCGCGATAGCGATTCGTGCCCTCGACAACTTCATTGAATGTGACGATCAATCAACGCAAGCCGGGCCCGGGTAGCCCTGATCCACGTCAACGGCGGCGGAACGATCGCCGCCTGCCGTCAGCGCCTGCCGGCGCGCCGCGCGGCGGACCTTTGCTCGAACATGCCGAGCTTGCTGTAGCTGTGATCGCCGGTGACTTCCGGCCCGATCCAGTCCGGCAATTCCAGGACGCGGTCCGCGCGGTCCAGTTCGACCTCGGCCGTGACGACGCCGTCCAGCAGCCCGTCGTAAACGTCGACCTCCCAGGTCAGGCCGGCATGCGGGACGTAGTATCGGGTCTTCTCCAGCACGCGGTCGTCGCACATGGTGCGCAGGATCTCCTCGGCGTCCTCGAGCGGGATGGCATATTCGAATTCCGAACGGCCGATGCCCTGGTGCGCGCCCTTCAGCGCGATGGTGGCGGCGCGGTCGATGATTCGCACCCGCGCCTTGCGGCCGTTGTAGATCGCGATGAGGCCATCGCGGATCTGGGCGGTCCTGACGAAGGAGTTTTTCCAGCCGTCGTGGGCGACGAGAAACTTGCGTTCGATTTCCTGCGGCATCAAACAAATCTTCTGTTCGTACGTACAAATGACTACCCGGAACCGGGCGCCGATTGTCTTGGTAAATATTCGCGGAGCGACGACGCGGCAATTGTAAACAGACAATAACGCTGTCGTGTTCCGGCGGCGAAGTTAATGCGCGGTCCTGACATAAATCTCTGCTATGTTCAAATCTGTCGAGCCTTCACAGCGAGGGGTGGAGTGCATGAAGCAACTTGTCGAAATGCGATCGCAAGCCGCGCAATGCCGACAACTCGCGATCCGGGAGCCGGCCAACCGCGCCTATTGGCTCGGCGAGGCGGACCGCTGGTCCCGCCGCGAGCAGGAAGAAATTTCCGCCCTGTTCGGGGAGTGCAACGCCATCCCCTCGGCTGGCGAAAGCGGCCGGACGCCGTCGCTCGTGCCGACGCTTGCACCGGCCTGAAAACACACCGGCGTCGCAGCGGTAACGCTCAACCGGCCGCGACGGCGTTGCGGCGTCGCCGGCCAGGGCCGGAGCCCGGCCGGAGCGTCACGAGCAGCAGCGCCCGTCTTGCTGGACCGGCGGGCAGGGCACCGAGCCATACGAGCAAAACACGCAGCAGTCGCCCGGCTTGGGCTTGAGGCGTTCGCCGCAGTTCGTGCAGTCATAGAAAAACTGGCACGCGTCGGTCGGCATCCGTTCGACGTGGCTATGGCCGCATTTCGGGCAGGTGATGACGGATTCCAGGATCATGGTCGTGCTCTTTGCCTCACTGCAGCCGACTCACCGTCCGCGCCTCAGTTTCGGCGAAACGTGCTGAACTGGAAGCGCTGTACGGCGCCCCAGGGCG
This sequence comes from Xanthobacteraceae bacterium, assembly GCA_052326245.1. Classification (GTDB taxonomy): domain Bacteria; phylum Pseudomonadota; class Alphaproteobacteria; order Rhizobiales; family Xanthobacteraceae; genus Bradyrhizobium_A. Next base: position 4,136 of record JBKQQE010000134.1, read on the forward strand.
TCGCGTGGTCATGGCGCCGGGCGTCGATCAGCTTGAAATCGCTCCCCAGCATGGCCGCCAGCGCCGCCGCATCATAGCGCATGATCGGCAGGCCGCTGCATTTCTCGGGGCCGTCGAGGGCGAAGGTGCCGATGATGACATATCCTCCCGGCCTGACGGCCGTGTCGAGCCGGCTGACATAGGCCCGTCGATCCGCTTCCTCGGTCAGGAAGTGAAAGGCCGCGCGGTCATGCCACAGATCGTAGGCGTGAGGCGGCTGCCACGTGGTGACGTCGGCAACCACCCAGCGCACGGTCGCGGCTTTCTCGCCGAGACGTGCCTTCGCCCGCTCGAGCGCCGCCGCGGAAAGGTCGAGCACCGTCAGCCGTTCGAAGCCCCGCGCCAGCAGATGGTCGACCAGCCGCGACGCGCCGCCGCCGATATCGACGATCGCGGCGTCACGGGCGAGTCCGGCCAGCGCGATCAGCTCGAGCGAAGGCGCCGGGTTGTCCTGATACCAGCTCACCTCCTGCTCGCCCTTGGCGGCGTAGACGTCTTCCCAATGGGCTTTGCGGCTCACGTCGCTCATGCGGGGGCGCTCCGGCTCAGGCGTAGTTGAACATCGCCATGAACCCGAAATCCATGTGCAGCTGCTGGTGGCAGTGAAACAAGGTGGGGCCGGGGTTGTCGGCGACGAAGTCGAACTCGATTTCCTGGAAGCCGCCGAGCATCACCACGTCCTTGACCACGCCGGCGGTCGGCCGGCCACTGAGGCGCGTCAGCTCGAAGGAGTGCCGGTGCAGGTGCAGGGGGTGGATGTCGTCGCTGCCGTTGCGGAACTTGAGGCGGTAGCGGCGCCCCTCGTGCAGCGTGAAGGCCGGCCTCATGGTGTCCATGGTGAAGGCTTCGCCGTTCAGCGTCCACTCATTGAAACCGTCGCGCGCGGCGTTGCGCTTGACGACGGTGATCTCGAGGGTCTCGTCCGGCGGCTGTGGCGTCGTCGTGGCGCCGAAGGCGGCGTAGTCCCAACGGTAGGGCTTCGGCTTGACCCATTGCGGCGGGCCCTTGCGGCCCTGGTATTCGACCACGATGCCCATGCCGCGGCGGCGGTCGTCGTCGGCGAGATCGCCCAGCACCCACACCCCCGGATGATTCATCTCCACCACGGCCGAAACGCGCTCGGCGGTGCCGAGCCACAGCACCGGAACGGCGGCCGGCGTCGGCACCGGATTGCCGTCGAGCGCGACCACCCTGAACTGGTGACCGGGCAGCGCGAGGCTGCGGGTCTCGGTGGCGCTGGCATTGACCACATGCAGCAGCACCCGCGCGCCCGCCTTGACCCGGATCGGCTCGCCGTGCCCGAGCATCCGGCCGTTGATGGCGAAGAATTCGTAGCCGACCTCGTAGCCGTTGGTCTTGTCCGCCGCCGCCGCGTCCGCCGCCCGCCCGATCGCCTTGAGCTCCTCGCGCGGCGGGCCCGGCAGGATATCCATCGCCATGTCGCCGCCGCGGCTGAAGCCCGGCGCGAATTCCTTCAGCACCAGGAAGATCTCCTGGTCGTAGGCGCCGAGGTTGCTGGCGGGCTCGATGTAGACCGCACCCGCCTGTCCGGTATAGGTGCCGCGGTTGAGGTCGGCGCCGGCGGGCACGTGGGTGTGGTAGAAGCGCAGGCCCGCGGGTTTCGGCACGAAGGCGAGCCGGCGCATGCCGTGCGGCGGGATGAAGGGCGAGCCTTCCTCGGCGGCGCCGTCGACGTCGCTGGGAATGAACTGGCCGTGCCAATGCACCAGTTCGGGCGTGTCGGTGTCGTTGTAGACGTCGACGACGGCGCGACGGCCCGCCTTGAACCGCAGCAGCGGCCCCGGAAACCGGCCGTTGTAGAGCGTGGTCGAGACGATGTGGTCGGGCGCGAGTTCGACCAGGCCGGTGCCGATGCGCAAGGCGTAGTCGGCCTGTTCCCGGGGCGCTTCGTCCGCCGCCCGCAGCAGGCGGGGAGAGAGCGCCGCGAGCGGCGCGAGCGCACCCGCGGCGATGAGCGAGCGGCGGTCGATCAGCATGGCATCACCCTGGGGTCCGACATTGCGCTTGCACCCGGAAGCAACCGGCCGCTTCTCACGGCCGTTGAACTTGGTAGGATTGAGCCGATTGTGCAATGGCAGCAAGAGGCCGAGGCAAACCCGTGAGCCGCCTGACCACGCTTGGGACCCATCTCGCGCCCAACGCCGGACCAGGCTGGATCATCCTGATCCGGCTGCTGGTGGGCCTGGTGGTGTTTTTTCCGGAGGGGCTGCAGAAACTGCTGTTCCCCGCCGTGCTGGGCGCGGGCCGCTTCGCGAAAATCGGCATTCCCTATCCCGATCTGATGGGACCGTTCGTGGGTGGGGTGGAAGCCGTCTGCGGCCTGTTGATTATCGTCGGCCTGATGACAAGGCTGGCGGCCATTCCGCTCCTCGTCATCATGGTGGTTGCCATCGTCTCCACCAAGCTGCCGATCCTGATCGGTCACGACCTGGGGCCGTTTCATCTCGCGGCCGACATCAAGCGGACCGGGTTCTGGAGCGCGCAGCACGAGGCCCGCGCCGACCTGACGATGCTGCTGGCGCTGACGTTCCTGCTGATCGTCGGCGCCGGGCGCTGGTCGCTCGATGCGCGGCTCGCGCGCGGCGGTGGAAGCTAGGGCGTGAATTCACTCGCGCAGCCAAATTCGAAGTGATGCGGGTTTGGCAACGGCCAGACGGTCGGCTGCCCTGATCCAGTCCGCGTCGTATCCACGATTCGCGAGCAATCTCGTTCGTGGAAGCACGGCGGTGATCTGTCAGGTGCAACTCACAAGCGTTGGCAGATCATGCATCAGACATCAAAAATACCGTCAATTACTTTGATTAAGATTTTTTTTACATCACAATGAAATGATTTTCGTTGAGCTCATGGAGCACGGCAATGCGCAACAACCTCCCCGTCACGACCATCGAATATCCCATTACCGATGCCACGCTGATCGTTTCGCGGACGGACACCAAGGGGAGGCTGACGTCGTTCAACGATGAATTCGTTCAGGCCGCGGGCTTCACCGAAGCGGAACTGATGGGCCAGCCGCACAACATCATCCGTCATCCGGACATGCCGCCGGAAGCTTTCGAGAATTTGTGGGATACGCTGAAGGCCGGCAAGCCATGGGCCGGCGCGGTGAAGAACCGCCGCAAGAACGGCGACTTCTACTGGGTGCTGGCGACCGCGTCCCCGATCCGGGAGAACGGCCAGGTCGCCGGCTATACGTCGATCCGGACCAAATTGCCCGCCGACCAGCGTCACGAGGCCGAACAAGTCTATGCGTTGCTGCGCGCTAACAAGGCTCATGGCTACCGGATCGATGCCGGCGTCATCCGTCGCCGCTCGCTGCTCGACCATCTGACGATCTTCACGGGCACGCTGAAGGCGCGCCTGGTCACGCTGGTGGTGGTGCAGGCGGCGATCATGCTCATGATCAGCACCTACGCCGCGATCAGTGGCCCGGCACGCGAATTCGGTGTCGCGGGCGGCATCTCTCTCGTCCTGCTTCTGGCCGGCCTTGCGTCCGGGGCAATGTTGGGGGGGCGGGCCATCCGCGCCATCGGCGTGCCACTTGGCCGGCTCAACGATGCGATGCTGAGCATCACGCAAGGCAAGCTCGACAACCGCATTGTGGTCGAGCGCGACGATGAAATCGGCGTGGCGCTGCGCAATCTGCAGACCGTGCAGGCCATCGTGCGCTTCGATCGTGAGGAATTGAAAGCCACCGAAGCCCGCGCGGCAGTCCAGCGCAGGTCGGACATGGTCAGGCTCGCCGACGGCTTCGAAGCCGCGGTCGGTGAAATCATCGAAACCGTGTCCTCGGCCGCGACCGAACTGGAAGCTTCGGCCGACACGCTCACCTCGACCGCGAACCGCGAGCAGGAACTCACGACGATGGTCGCGGCGGCTTCCGAGGAAGCCACCACCAACGTGCAGTCGGTGGCGTCCGCGACCGAGGAGCTGACATCGTCCGTCAACGAGATCGGCCGCCAGGTGCAGGAATCCGCCCGGATGGCCACCGCGGCGGTCGACCAGGCCCGCAGAACCCACGACCGGGTCGGCGAATTGTCGAAGGCGGCAGCGCGCATCGGCGACGTGGTCGAACTGATCAACTCCATCGCGGGACAGACCAATCTGCTGGCGCTGAACGCCACCATCGAAGCGGCCCGTGCCGGCGAGGCGGGCCGCGGATTCGCGGTCGTGGCGTCCGAAGTCAAGGCCCTGGCTGAACAGACCGCGAAGGCAACCGGCGAGATCGGTCAGCAGATCGGCGGAATCCAGGCGGCGACGCATGAGTCGGTGAACGCGATCAGGGAAATCAGCGGCACCATCGAAAGACTGTCCGAGATCTCCTCGACCATCGCGGCTGCGGTGGAAGAACAGAGTGCGGCGACGCAGGAGATTTCCCGCAACGTCCAGCAGGCCGCCCAGGGTACGGAGCAGGTCAGTTCCCACATTACGGACGTCCAGCACGGCGCCGGCGAGACCGGAGCGGCCTCGGCGCAGGTTCTCTCCGCGGCGAAGTCGCTTTCCGGCGACAGCAACCGTCTCAAGCTCGAGGTTGGCAAATTTCTCAGTTCGGTTCGCGCCGCCTAGCGGTGCCGACTCTGACAAACCGTCCGCGCGCCACAATTGCCACGCGTTTGCATCTGGACTTGAGCCGCCGTAGCAAATACGGTGCGATGCCGTATGGATCCATCGAAGATCGGACGTGGTATGTCGGCCCAAGGCGCATGCAACGTCCTGCTGGTGTACCCGCGCTTCGCCGCCGACACGTTCTGGAATTTCGCCGAGACCTGCGAGGTGTTCGGCGCCAAATATCCCGCCGCGCCGCTCGGCCTGATCACGCTGGCCGCGATGCTGCCGGCGTCGTGGTCGCTGCGGCTGGTCAATCGCAACACCGAGCAGCTCGCCGACGGCGACCTCGACTGGGCTGACCTGGTAATGACCGGCGGCATGCTGCCGCAGCAGATCGACACCCTCGACATCATCGATCTCTGCCACGCGCGCGGCAAGCACGTCGCGGTCGGCGGGCCGGCGGTCTCCTCCAGCCCCGAAATCTACCAGTCGGCGGATTTCCGCGTCGTCGGCGAAGCCGAGGACATCATCGTCGACTTCGTTGCGGCGTGGCAGGCGGGGGCGCGCGAGGGGCTGTTCGAGGCGGAGAAATTCCAGGTCGACGTCGCCAAGAGCCCGATCCCGCGTTTCGACCTGCTGAAGTTCGACCAGTACCTCCACGTCGGCGTGCAGTTCTCGCGCGGCTGTCCCTTCACCTGCGAGTTCTGCGACATCATCGAGCTGTACGGGCGGGTGCCGCGCACCAAGACCGCCGCCCAGATGCTGGCTGAACTCGACGCGCTGTACCAGCTCGGCTACCGCGGCCACGTCGACTTCGTCGACGACAACCTGATCGGCAACAAGAAGTCGCTGAAGGCGTTCCTGCCGCACCTCACCGCCTGGCTGCGAGAGCGCGACTATCCGTTCGAATTCACCACCGAGGCCTCGATCAACCTGGCCGACGACGCCGAGCTGCTGCTGATGCTGAACGCGGCGAATTTCGTCGGCGTGTTTGTCGGCATCGAGAGCCCCGACCCGGCGACGCTGGTGGCGATGCGCAAGAAGCAGAACACCCGCCGCAGCATCGCCGAGAGCGTCCACAAGATCTACGCCGCCGGCCTGTTCGTCACCGCCGGCTTCATCGTCGGCTTCGACAGCGAGAAGGCGTCGATGGCCGACGCCATGGTCGATCTGATCGAGGAGGCGGCGATCCCGGTCGCCATGGTGGGGCTGCTCTATGCGCTGCCGAACACGCAACTGACGCGGCGGCTGACCGCCGAAGGCCGGCTGCATCCGGCGCCGGAGCGGCAGCTCCTGGAAAGCGCGGACCAGTGCACCATGGGGCTGAACTTCGAGACGTTGCGGCCGCGGCACGAGATCCTCGCCGACTACCGGCGGGTGCTGGAACGGATCTACGATCCGGTGGCCTATGCGGGGCGGCTGCGGCGGCTCTCCGCCATGCTCGACAATTCCAACCGCAAGCACCACACCCGGGCGCAGGATTCGCGAAAGCAGTTCGGCAGCTTCGACATGATGCACCGGATCCTCACCAACCTGCCGGAGCCGCGCGCGCTGTTCAAGCGCACGCTGATGGAATGCGTGACGACCAACGCCAATTCGGCGCGCTGGATCGTGGCGCTGATGGCGCTGTACCTGCACGTCGGGCCGTTCTCGAGGGTGGTGATCGCGCAGATCGACGACCTGATCGCGGGGCTGGAGCCGCCAGCACCGGCGCAGCGGCCGGACGCGGCGCTGGCGATGTAGCTTCGCGCCGGCCGGACTCACTATATTCTTTTAAGTATATGTCGATGCCGGTTGCCGGTCGTGCTTCCGGGAGGGCGCGGGCGGCGTTTTCCAGACCATCTGGAGAGCGGGATACCCCAGCGGGCGCGACAAATGCGCGCGGCGGCCTTGTCTGTGGCGCCGGCGCCGCGTCACAATACCGGCGCCGGCGACCTCGTTGCGTTGCCCGGCGACGGGGCGCATTGCTGATTTCGAGCGGCTTGGCTGATCGAGAGGCGGCGCCTGTCGATCCTGCAAATTCGTAGCTTTGTCGATATTGGTCAATAGATGTCGTTGCAAGAAATCTCCATATCCGAACCGGAACACGCGCCGGGCCCGGCGATCGCCCGACCGAGCGCCGCGCTGGTGCTGCCGAGCGCGACCTGGGGCTGGATGCTCGCCATCAACCTCTGCCTGATGGCGGCGCTGTTCGTCTACAAGATCGATTTTAGTTCGCCGGACGTGCAGTACACCCAGCTCTTGGCGGACTATCACTTCGGCTTCATGAAGCGCGCCCTGATCGGCGCGCTGGTCGGCCTGGTGTATCCGGCGCCGCCGTCATGGCTGCCGTTCGCGCTGGGGACTGTGGTCTGGCTGGTCAATGCCGGCTGCTTTGCGCTGCTGTTCGAGCGGGTGTTCGGCCTTCGCCGCAAGCTGCCGCTGTTCGTCTTCATCATCGCCTCGCCGCTGTTCTTGAAGAACTTCATCCAGACGCTGGGGTTCTTCGACATCTACGGCTGCCTGCTGGTGACGGTCTTCCTGCTGCTGCCGGCGCGCTCGGTCGGCTACGTGCTCGCCGCGGCGGCCGGCGCGGTCGTCCTGCTGCTGATCCACCACCTGCACATGCTGCTCTACATCCCGACGCTGATCGCGGTGGTGGCCATGCGCTACTTCCTGGGGCGGCCGATCGGCCGGGCCGAGATCGTCGTCGCCGGCGCGGCGCTGCTTTGCCTCGCCGCGGTGTTTCTCGTGGTGCAGTTCGGCGGATCGCCCGGCGTTCCGCTCGGCCAGTTCGAGGCCTATATGACCTCCCGGATGGCCGGGCCGCCGTTGCGCGGGACCATCTGGGCCGCGATCTACTATCGCACGCTCGGCGACGAATTCCACGATACCTGGAATTTCATGTCGACCAACCTGCTGCGGGTCCCGGTCTACATGCTGCTGATCGCGCTGCACCTGCCGCTGATCCGGATGTTCCGGTCGATCGTTCGCAGCCTGAATTCGCCGCTGCACCGACGCGCGGTCGTCGCCGCGGTGGTCGTGGTGAGCTTTGGCTACCTCGTCATCTTCGTCACGGTGTTCGACTATTCCCGCTGGGTCGCCAGCTGGGCGACCTGCATGATCCTGCTGCTGCACGCCGCCAAGCAGCTCGCCACCGCAACCGGCGTGTCGCTGGTCACTTTCGACGAGCGCCGCGCCCGGCCGTTGGCATGGGTGCTGACCTTTGTGCCGCGGCTCGGAACGGTGATTCCGTTCTGACCGGTGCGGCGCGCGCCACCGGTTGCGTCCGGAATAGTTGTCGGCCAATATCGCCGGGTCAGTTAGCCCGGAGCTAGTGCCCGCTTTTCGAAGTTCGTGATACATCGCGGCGACTTCTTTCACGAACTTCGAAATGCAAAGGGCACTAGCAAGTCTATGATTCTAGTACCCTCTTGTTTCCGAAGTTCGTGTCGGGAGGGTGGCGGCAAGCGTCGCACGAACTTCGGAAACAGGATACTAGATGGCTGCCGCCCCTTCCGATCATCGATGCTGGGTAGATCAGCGCGAAGGGATCGCGCGGCATTTGTCTCGCGATGTCTGGCGCGGCAGGAGCACCCCGTGAGGAAATGGATCGCGACCGCCCTCCTTGCACTCCTTGTCGCTTGTCCGGCATCCGGCGGACGCGCAGGATCTGCCGCTTCAGGCGGCGCGGAAAACGGCGGCGAAATCGCGATCTACCCGCAGCTCGGGCATACCGAGGCCGTCAACGCGGTTGTCTTTTCACCCGACGGCCAGCTGCTGTTCTCCGGCAGCACCGACAACGCCATCAAGGTCTGGGACGTCGAAAGCGGCCGCGAGTTGCGCTCGCTCAGCAGCAGCGCGGGCCAGGTCAATGCGGTCACGGTCTCCCGTGACGGAAGCTTGCTGGCGTCCGGCGGCGACGATGCCATTGTCAAACTATGGGACGCTGCCACGGGGCGCTTGCTGCAACGTTTCACCGGCCATTCGACCGGCGTTCTCTGTCTCGCATTTTCGCCGGACGGCAAGCAGCTGGTTTCCGGCAGCCGCGACAAGACGCTGAAGCTCTGGGATCTGGCGACCGGCCGGGAGGTGCGGACGCTTTCCGGGCATGCCAACGACGTTTATGCCGTCGCGTTTTCGCCGGACGGCGCGCGCATCGCCTCCGGCAGCGCCGACCACACCATCAAAATCTGGAATTCGCAGACCGGACAGGCGATACGGACCCTCGAAGGCCATCGCCAGACCGTTCATGCGCTGCAATTCTCGCCGGACGGCAGCGTTCTCGCCTCCGGGGGCAGCGACAATGCCGTCATGCTCTGGGACCCGGATCGTGGCGACGCGCTTGCGACGCTCGCGGGCCACGGCGGCGCAGTGTATTCGGTCGCCTTTTCAGGGGACGGCAACACGCTGGCATCGGGAAGCGGCGACAGAACCATCAGGATCTGGGACGTTTCCAGCAGGAGCGCTGTGCGGACGTTGTCCGGACACGCCAGGGCCGTCAACGCGGTCGCATTTTCGCCGGACAGCAAACGGCTCGCTTCGGGTGGCGACGACTACCTGGTCAAGCTTTGGGACACCACGACCGGCCTCGAACTGCACGCCACGCGCGGACATACCGATCTCGTCGTTGCGGTGGCCTATTCGCCGGACGGCAAGCGGCTCGCCTCGGGAAGTCGCGACAACACCATCAGCCTCTGGGATGCTCAGACGGCGAAGAAAGTTTCGACGCTCAGGGGCCATACCGGCCCGATCGAGATCTTTCAATTCTCCCCGGACGGCAAGGTGCTCGCGTCGGGCAGCGACGATGGCACCATCAGGCTCTGGGATGTGGCAGGCGGAACTGAAATATCAAACCTCGGCGGCAACAGCTGGGTGCTCGCGCTTGGGTTCTCGCGGGATGGAAAGTATCTCGCCTCGGGAGGCGCGGATCGAATAATCCGGCTTTGGGACGTTGCAGGCCGACGCGAACTCAAGACATTCGCGGGCCACACCGACTACGTCACCGAAGTCGTGTTTTCGCCGGACGGGCAAACGCTGATTTCAGGCAGCGCGGACGGAACGGTTAAGTTCTGGAACGTGTCGACGAACAGGCTGACGCGCACCCTGAACGCCCACCCGCAATGGATCACCGCCGTCGTGCTGTCGTCGAATGGCGATCTCCTGGCGACGTCGAGCACCGACAAGACCATCAAACTGTGGGACGTCCCCAGTGGACAGTTGTTGCATGTGCTCGCGGGTCATACCGAAGCCGTGGATTCGCTGGCCTTTCTGGCCAACGACAAGGCCATTGCCACGGGAAGCAACGACAACACCATCGGGATCTGGGATGTGGCAACCGGCCAGCGCGTCGGCTCGCTGCTGGGGCACGCCGGCGGCGTAAGCGGCGTCGCCTATTCGGCCGGCGCCGGCCTGCTGGCCTCTGGAAGCTGGGACGGCACGACGCGGATATGGGATCTCGCCACCGGCAGGCAGCGGGTCGAACTCATCGCGTTCAACGACGGATCTACCCTGGCCATCACGCCCGAAGGTTACTTCGATTCCTCTTCCCTGGAGGCGGAGGAGAACCTCAATGTCCGGGTCGGCAATCGCGTCTTTGGCATCGGCAACTACCGCGAGAAGTTCTATCGGCCGGGACTGGTGAAGCTCGGCCTGACCGGCGAGTCGCTCGACCGTTTCGGCAGCATCGGCGGCGAGGCGCTGCCGCCGATCGTCGAACTCGTCGATCTGCCGCGATCGACCACCCAGGCAAAGCTCGACATCACGCTGCACCTCACCGACGGCGGCGGCGGCATCGGCCTCGTGCGCGTGTTCCTGAACGGCTCCGCCATCATCCAGGACGACACCACGGGCGGCGCGCTCTCCCGCAGCTATGCGGTGCCGCTGCTGGACGGGCCCAACGAGCTGCGCGCCGTCGCCTTCAATGCCGACGGCATCGTGCAGAGCAACAGCGTCACCGCCGAGGTCGCGGCGCACCTGCCGCGGCCGCCGCGCGGCACGCTGCATGCCCTCGTCATCGGCATCCAGGAATTCCCGAAGCGGCCGCAGAACAATCTCGCCTATCCGGTCGCCGACGCGGAGCTGTTCGCCGAGACGCTGAGGCGCTATTCGGCGCCGCTGTTCAGGAATATCGACATCAAGCTTCTGACCACCGCGGCCGAGACCGACAAGGATCACGTCGTGCAGGCGCTGAACGCGATGCAGGCCGCGGCCGACCCGGATGACGAATTCGTGTTCTATGTGGCGAGCCACGGCCTCGTCATCGATGGTGAATATTATCTGATCACCTCCGACATCAGCTCTCCCGATCCAGCAAGCGTGAAGACCGAGGCGATCAGCCGGCAGCAGCTCGCCGGACTACTGTCCAACATCAAGGCGCCCAGGAAACTGGTGATCATGGACACGTGCCACGCCCAGCCGGTCGGCGATGCCGTGCAGCAGATGAACCAGGGCGGCGGCATGACCGACCATGACGCGACGACGATCCTGAGCCGTCAGATCGGCTCGACGGTGCTTGCGGCCGCCACCACCGACCAGGAAGCGCTCGAGGGCTACAGGCAGCATGGCCTGTTCACCCGCGTGCTGGTCGACGGTCTCGGCGGCGAGGCTGCGATGAAGGGGATCGTCAGCAATTTCAGCCTCGCCGACTATGTCGGCGCCGAAGTGCCGCCGCGGGCCGCCAACATCTATCGGCACGAACAGGCGCCGACCGTCAGCGCGACCGGTCAGCGGTTTCCGATCGCTCAGGTCAACTAGCCCTTGTCTGGGATCTGCGCTACGCCGCGCTCGCCGGTCAAACGGCGTCCTTGACCACCTTCAACGGCTGCGCCTTGACGGTCTTGCTGGCGGGCTTTGCCGCGAAATCCATCGGCTCCTTGGTGAAGGGGTTGATGCCCCTGCGGGCTTCCGTCGCGGGCTTCTTGACAACCGAGAACTTCGCAAAGCCGGGGATCGTGAATTCACCGGCCTCGTTCAGCTCCTTGTAGCCGACCGTCGCCAGATGCTCGATCACGGCCTTGACGTCGTTCTTTGCAACTTCACTCGCTGCAGAAATTGCGTCAACGAGTTGGGATTTTCCCATCTTTGCCATTTGCGGTTCCTTTTGATCCGTTGGATGAAATTCGTTTCGAGGAGGCCTCAGCCGTCGCTTCGCCCGGGCGCCGAGCTCGGCGCCGATCGGCCGGATACGGCGGCGTAGCCATACCAGCGGCGGTGAGCAAGAACTTTCTCGCCGAACAGTTGCCGCCCGGGCTGCATCTCGCGCCTGGCCAGCCGGCAGGCGCTCACGGCGCGCCGGCCATGTCCTCGTCGCGGAAGCCCACATAGCGGACGAAGTCACCGTTCGGCTCGCGGTCGGAGCGGACCGCGTTGGCGGCAAAGCTGTCGTCGGGATAGCCCATGGCGACGCAGGTCATGATGACCTGATCCTCGGGGATGCCGGCGACTTCCCGAACGATATCGGATCGCATGATTCCCTGCCCGTTGATCACCGAGCCGATGCCACGATCCCAGGCGGCGAGAACGATGCCGTAGCACAGCGCGCCGAGATCGAAGTGGCAGACCGCGCCGGGATCGAGGATCCGGTCATAGGTCAGCACCAGCGAGACCGGCGCATCGAACTGCCTGAACCCGCGCAGCACCCAGTCCTGCCGCATCGCCTTGTCGTCCCGCGCGATGCCCATGGCGGCGAACAGCTTCTTGGCGACGTCGACCTGGCGCTGCCGGTGCACGCCTTCATACTCGCCATGGCTGACGATATCGCGTTTCGGCCGGGCGCCGGCCAGCATCTCTTCCATGTTGCGCCGGCGCACCCGCTCCAGCGGCTCGCCGGTCAGCACATGCACGTGCCAGGGCTGGCTGTTCATGGACGACGGCGCGCGTTTGGCGACCTCGAGGATCTCCTCGATCACGGCGCGCGGCACCGGTTCGGCCCTGAACCCGCGCACGCTCCGGCGCGTCATCGCAAGCGTCTCGAAATCCATTCTCGGCATCCTTAGTGTCTGACTCAAAATGCGAACAACAAAATCCGGCCCTTCTTGAAGACCTCGTCATGCCCGGCCTTGTGCCGGG
>JBKQQE010000135.1:0-4989 GCA_052326245.1 Xanthobacteraceae bacterium
CCCGACACGAACTTCGGAAACAAAAGGGTACTAGAATCATAGATTTGCTAGTGCCCTTTGCTTTTCGCAGGTTCGTGAAAGAAGTCGCCGCGATGTATCACGAACTTCGACAAGCGGGCACTAGAGCCAGCGGAACCGCTATGCTTTCGGACCTGAAACGCCTTTTGAACCCCCACGCGCCGTCGCGGCGCACCATCGAGACCATCTATGGCACGATCGTGGCGCAGGCGCGAGAACCCGTGTTTTATCAAGCACTCAACGTCCCGGACACGGTTAATTCCCGGTTTGACATGGTGGTGCTGCAGCTTTGGCTGGTGCTGCGCCGGTTGCGCCCGGCCGATGCCGAGGGGACCAACGCCCAGGCGGTGTTCGACTATTTCTGCCGCGACATGGACGCCAATTTGCGCGAGATGGGGGTCGGCGATTTGACGGTACCCAAGCGCATGAAGAAATTCGGCGAAGCATTTTACGGGCGCGCTGCCGCCTATGACGCTGCCTTGGCGCAAGGACCCGATGTCCTGGCAGCGGCCCTTGCACGCAACGTCCTCAATAGCAGCGAGCCGGGGCGGGCGAGCGGGCTCGCGTCCTATGTCATGGCCGCCATCGCGCACCTGGACACCGTCGATGACGCGGCGCTGTTGGCCGGAGACTGGCGCTTTCCGACGCCGCGGGTGTCGGCATGAGCAGGCCCGGGGTCCCGGCAAAGGATCATGGTCCGTGGCGGCTGCTGGTGGCCGTCGATGCAATCCCGGAGACCGGGCTGGTTCAGGAGCTTACGCCCGACGCGGCGGAGCGCGACCTGATGCGCGAGCTCGCCGGACTGCGGGACCTGGGCGAGGTACGCGCCCGCTTTGAGCTCACCCATGCCGGCCGCGGTCGCGTACGGGCGGTCGGTCGTGTCACCGCAACGGTCGGCCAGACCTGCGTGGTTACGCTGGAGCCGATGGAGAGTGCCATCGACGAATCGGTCGAGGCATTGTTCATCCCGGAGAGCGACATCGAGGCGGTGACGAAGGCCATGGACAAGGAGGCCGAAGCCACCGGGGTCCTGGCCGATCCACCCGAACCGATCAGCAACGGGGTGATCGACCTGGGCAAGCTCGCCGCGGACGCTCTGTTTCTCGCCATCGACCCCTATCCGCGCAAGCCGGATGCCGTGTTCCAGCCGCCGGCGGTGACCGAAGACCCTGACAGCCACCCGTTTGCGGCGCTGCAGGCGCTAAAAGGCAAATCCCCGCCAAAGTCTGATAAAAACTGACCAAACCGGAGTCGCCGGGAGCCTTAAAACCCGCGTCAAGATGTTGAATAGAGGCGCGGACGCGGTATTGTCGCCGCCCTGCGGTGGGCCAAAGGCGGGTCTACGCGGGCCGCGCCAGCGGCGGACGGCTCAGAATGCGGCCGCGGGTCGCAGAAAGCGGATGACCGGGACGTTCATGCCTCAAAAGGTTCGAATCGCGCTGGACGCCATGGGGGGTGACGTCGGCGCGCCTGTCGTCATTCCAGGCGCTGCGATTTCATTGACGAGACATCCCGACACCGAGTTCCTGCTGTTTGGCGACAGTGCGCTGATCGGCAAGGAACTCGATGCGGCGCCGGCGCTCAAGGCGGTGTCACGGGTGATCCATACCGATGTTGCCGTGCGAATGGACGACAAGCCAAGCCAGGCGCTGCGCCGCGGTCGCAAGACCTCGTCCATGTGGCTTGCCATCGATGCGGTCAAGAAGGGCGAGGCCGACGTCGTCGTGTCCGCCGGAAATACCGGCGCGCTGCTGGCGATGGCGCGCTTCAACCTGCGGACGCTGCCGGGAATCGACCGCCCGGCCATTGCCGCGATCTGGCCGACGCTGCGCGGCGAGTCGGTCGTGCTGGACGTCGGCGCCTCGATTGGCGGCGATGAACGGCATTTGGCGGCGCTGGCGGTGATGGGCAGCGCCATGGCGCGGGTGCTGTTCGACCTGGAACGGCCCACGGTCGGACTGCTCAATATCGGTGCCGAGGAGGTCAAGGGGGGCGAGGAGGTGCGCGCGGCGGCGGATCTGCTGCGCTCGCTGAACCTCCCGCATATGGACTTCATCGGGTTCGTCGAAGGCGACGGCATCGGCAAGGGCGCCGCGGACGTCATCGTGACGGAAGGCTTCACGGGCAATATTGCGCTGAAGGTAGCGGAGGGAACCGCGCGCCAGATCGGCGAATACATCCGCAGCGCCATGCGGCGGACCTGGCGCTCGAAGCTCGGCGCGCTGCTGGCGCGCGGCGCATTCCAGGTCCTGCGCGAGAAAATGGACCCGGGCCGCGTCAACGGCGCGGTGTTCCTCGGACTGAACGGGATGGTCATCAAGAGCCACGGCGGCGTCGCCGCGGCGGATTTTGCGTCCGCCGTCGATGTTGGCTATGAGATGGTGCGCTACGATCTCCTGACCAAGATCAATCAGACACTTCACCGCGAAGGCGGCGCGCTGGTCCTGGCACCGGCCGTCCAGGAGGCTATCTCGTGACTGTAACGCGTTCGGTCGTGCTCGGCTGTGGCTCCTATCTGCCGGAGCAGATTTTGACCAATGCGGACCTGGCGGCGAGGATCGACACCACCGACGACTGGATCGTGCAGCGCACCGGGATCCGGCAGCGCCACATCGCCGCGGCGGGAGAGTTCACCTCTCACCTCGGCATCCGGGCGGCACAGGCCGCTCTCGCCAATGCCGGCGTCGACGCGCAGTCGATCGATCTCATCGTGCTGGCGACCTCGACCCCCGACAACACCTTCCCGGCCACCGCGGTGGCGATCCAGAACGCGCTCGGAATCCATCATGGCGCGGCGTTCGACCTGCAGGCGGTATGCTCGGGCTTCATCTTCGCCCTGGCGACGGCGGACAATTTCCTTCGCAACGGCGCCTTCAAGCGCGCGCTGGTAATCGGCGCCGAGACCTTTTCGCGGATTCTCGACTGGAACGATCGCGGCACCTGCGTGCTGTTCGGCGACGGCGCCGGCGCCGTGGTGATGGAAGCCCGCCAGGAGACCGGCGGGTTGGCCGACCGTGGCGTGCTGACCACGCATCTGCGCTCCGACGGGCGCCACAAATCCAAGCTCTATGTCGATGGCGGACCGTCATCGACGCAGACGGTCGGCCACCTGCGAATGGAAGGCCGCGAGGTGTTCAAGCACGCGGTCGGCATGATCACCGACGTCATCATCGACGCGTTCGAGGCGACCGGCACCACGGCGGCCGACATCGACTGGTTCGTGCCGCACCAGGCCAACAAACGAATCATCGACGCCACGGCGCATAAGCTGCAGATTGCGCCGGAGAAGGTGGTGCTGACGGTCGATCGTCATGGCAATACCTCGGCGGCCTCGATTCCCCTGGCACTTTGCACTGCGGTGGCCGACGGACGGATCAAACGGGGGGATCTGGTGCTGCTGGAAGCCATGGGCGGCGGCTTTACCTGGGGGTCGGCCCTGATCCGCTGGTGAATTGAATTGAATTAAGTCTATGTTGGCACTGCAATTTGTCGCTCGTAAGAGTTGACCCTTGGACGCTAAACTTCTAATTTCAGTGCGAATTTTTCGCCGAATTGGGGCAGGCGATGACCGGTAGCGGAAAAACAGTGACGCGCGTCGACTTGTGCGAGGCGGTCTATCAGAAGGTTGGCTTGTCTCGGACCGAGTCCTCGGCGTTCGTCGAGCTCGTTCTCAAGGAGATCACCGACTGTCTGGAGAAGGGCGAGACAGTGAAGCTGTCCTCGTTCGGTTCCTTCATGGTGCGCAAGAAGGGCCAGCGGATCGGACGCAATCCCAAGACCGGGACGGAAGTGCCGATTTCACCGCGCCGGGTCATGGTGTTCAAGCCGTCGGCGATCCTGAAGCAGCGCATCAACAGCGGCAACGGTGGCATCGCCGTGAAGGCCGAGAGCAAGTCCGAAGTCGATTAGTTCAGTTCGCGAACTTCTGAAACCAAGGGTACTAGAATTGAAATCTTGCTAGTGCCCTTTGCTTTCCGAAGCTTGTTGGTGAACATGCCGCAGCGTTTCACGAACTTCGGAAAGCGGACACTAGACACGCTGAAGGGGAAGGCCATCCGCGCGCTGCTCGAAGCCGTCGCATCCTGTCCGGGCAGCCGCCGTGGCGGCAGACGCGGAGAATGCATTGGATAAGGCTCCTGACGCGTTCCGCACCATTAGCGAGGTCGCCGACGACCTCGACATTCCGCAGCACGTGCTGCGCTTCTGGGAAACCCGCTTCACTCAGATCAAGCCGATGAAGCGCAGCGGCGGGCGCCGCTACTATCGCCCCGACGATGTCGATCTGCTGCGCGGGATCCGGCGTCTGCTCTACGGCGAGGGCTACACCATCCGCGGCGTGCAGCGTATCCTGCGCGAGCAAGGCCTCAAATCAGTGCAGGGACTGGCCGATGCGAGCGTGCCGCCGCCGACGCCGGCAAGGCATGCGGAGCGTGACGACGATACGGCGGTCAAGGGTGGCGAGCCGGAAACGGATTTCGAGACCGATGAGGACGGCCTGGAGGTCGACGTTACGCCGCGCCCCGCGCCGCCGTCGCGGTCAGGCGCTGCCGCGCCCGCGCACGTATCCGGTCGCGACGATCGGCACGGCGCTGTCCGTCCCGGCGAGCCGAAGGTGGCGAGCCCGGCGAGGGGACTGTCAACAGCCAACGCCACGCGGCTCAGGGCCGCTCTCGAGGACCTCACCGCCTGCAAGAAGCTGGTCGACGACGCCCTGAAAGCGATCCCGCCGGATTTGTTTCCGCTGAAGTGATTGACGGGCTCCGCTGAGCGACCGAGCTCGTTCCGGGGCCGGCGAAGCGGAACGCTATCGTCGGAGCAATGACAACTTCACCTGCCCGATAGCAAGTTTCTTCAATTCATTGATTTTATTTGGTAAAATGGTCGGAGCGAGAGGATTTGAACCTCCGACCCCTAGTCCCCCAGACTAGTGCGCTAACCGGGCTGCGCTACGCTCCGTGCCAATCAGGCGGG
>JBKQQE010000136.1:0-2528 GCA_052326245.1 Xanthobacteraceae bacterium
GACACTTTTGAAACAGGCTCCGCGCGCACGCCCGATGCGCCTTTCATTTTGACACCGAAAACAGGCGGCGGCACAATCCACCGCCATGCTTAAACGCTCCCCGTTCACATCGTTACTGCACGTTTTCAATCTGAGTGTTCTGCTCGGTTTAGCTTCCGCCGCCGGGCCGACGCCAAGCCCGCGGGAAATCATTCTGTTCGACACCGGCTGGCGCTTTCATTTGGGTGACGAATCGGCGGCCAAACAACCCGGCTTTGATGACGCAAGCTGGCGCACGCTTGATCTGCCGCACGATTGGAGCATCGAACAACCGATCAACCCGCCGCCGGATGGCGAAGGTGATGGCGGCTTTTTCTCGCACGGCATCGGCTGGTACCGGAAAAGCTTCACGCTTCCGTACAGCGCAGGGAAGCAGGTCATCGTCGAATTCGACGGGGTTTATATGAACAGCGAGGTCTGGATTAATGGCCAGTTCCTCGGACGCAAGCCCTACGGCTTCGTCGGATTCCGTTACGATCTCACCGAATTTCTGAACACCAACGGTGCTCCCAACGTCATCGCCGTGCGCGTGGACGATTCGCTCGAACCGTCGCTGCGCTGGTATGCCGGTTCGGGAATTTACCGGCACGTGCGGCTCATCGCCACGGGCTTCACGCACTTCCGGCTCGACGGCGGCGTCAGCATCACCACGCCCAAGGTCACGACCAAAAAAGCCGTCGTCGAGGCCGGCTACATCATTGACTCGCATTTTTTTTCGGCGGCGGAAGAGCAGACCTGGGCAAAGGATGTGTGGAAAGCGCATCCGACGAATCGTGATGTTGTCCTGTGCAGCAGCGTGCTCGCCCCAGACGGCAAGGTGGTCGCCAGCACCGAATCGAAGCTCAAGCTCGAAGACATGCATCCCGGCCAGCATGCCGTACAGCAGCTCACGGTGAAGCAACCCCGCCTCTGGTCCAGCAGCACACCGGAGCTTTACCGGCTGCGCAGCACGCTGACGCTCGACGGCCAGCCGCTTGACGAAGTCATCACGACGTTCGGCATCCGCCAGCTCAAGTTCGATCCTAACCGCGGCCTGCTCGTCAACGGCCAGCCCACCAAGCTCAAAGGAGTTTGCCTGCACCAGGACGCCGGCTCGTTTGGCAATGCCGTTCCCGCAGCCGTATGGGCGTTGCGCCTCGCCCGCTTGAAGGAGATGGGCTGCAACGCCATCCGCACGAGCCACCACCCGTTCGCTCCGGAATTCTACGACCTGTGCGATCAACTCGGTTTTTACGTCTTCGACGAGGCCTTCGATGAATGGACGCGGGACTGGCCCTACAACTACACCGAAAACCCGCGCGGCAAGTCGAAGTACGGCTACCACCTCTACTTCAACCAGTGGCACGAGACCGACCTGCGCGCCATGTTGCGCCGCGACCGCAACCATCCGAGCGTGGTGCTCTACAGCATCGGCAATGAAATTCCCAACCAGCTCGACCATGACGGCTGGAAGCTGGCAAAGGAACTTGCCGCCATCTGCCACGAGGAAGACCCCACCCGGCCGGCAACCTCCGCGTGCGACCAGTCTTATTACTCCTCGCGCAACGGCTTCATGAATGCGCTCGATATTGCCGGCTACAACTACATTGACCGCCTCTACGGCACCAACACCTACGCTCCCGAGCGGGCGCGCTTCCCTCACCGCCTCTGCCTGGGCACCGAGACCTCTTCCGGCATCCACTACTGGCTGGGCGTGCGCGACCATGACTACGTGATCGGCGACTTCATCTGGACGGGCATAGATTATCTCGGCGAGACGCGCAAATTTCCCCGGCGCGGCAATGAGTCCGGTTTCCTGGATCTGGCCGGAGGAAAAAAGCCGGGATTCTACCAGCGCGCCGCCTACTGGCGGGACGATCCCGTGTTGCAGATATTCGTTCTCACCGGCGAGAAGCCCGAGCTTGCCTGGCGTGCCGCGCCTGCGGTCTTCAAATGGAACTGGCCGACCAACGCCCAACTCACCGTCCGGGCCGCCGCCAATTGCGACGAAGTTGAATTGTTCCTGAACGATCGTTCGCTCGGACGCCACGCGGTCTCACACAATGCCTATGCCAACGACTGGACCGTGCCTTACACTCCGGGAGTGCTCTCGGCGGTCGGTTATCGCGCCGGCAAGCAGGTCGCCACGAATGAATTGCGCACGACCGGCACGCCCGCGCAACTCCAGGTCACGCCGCTCGCATCGCCCATCCCAAGCGACATCGTTTTCTATGAGATCACCGTTGTTGACGATGCCGGCCTGCTGGTGTCCGATGCGACCCCTGCTGTGACCGTGCATGTCGAAGGCGCTGGCCGCCTCATCGGCCTTGACACCGGCGACCTCAACTATGGCGGCCTATTCAAGACCGACACCCGCAACGCCCATCACGGCCGTCTCCTCGCCGCAGTGCAACGGACGGCGACGGCCGGCGAGATCAACGTTACCGCCGCTTCACCCAATTTGTTGACCACCGCTGCGCCGGCCAAGTGAACGGCGTGCATTTTGGGCC
>JBKQQE010000137.1:0-2946 GCA_052326245.1 Xanthobacteraceae bacterium
CTGACCCGGGCGCTGGCGCATCCCTCGCTGGCGGCCCACCGGGCCTGGTTTGCCGCCCATGTGCCGCCGCCGCAGGCTTGA
This sequence comes from Xanthobacteraceae bacterium, assembly GCA_052326245.1. GTDB lineage: Bacteria > Pseudomonadota > Alphaproteobacteria > Rhizobiales > Xanthobacteraceae > Bradyrhizobium_A. Next base: position 82 of record JBKQQE010000137.1, read on the forward strand.
GGGTCTGGCCGAAGGAGGACCACGAGTCGTTCAGCGGTTCTGTGGAAGACTAGGCGCCTGCAACCGCACTGGCGTCGTTCCCGCGAAAGCGGGAACCCAGTACTCACCAGCGCCCGTGGTGTTTAATGGATCCCCCGCTTTCGCGGGGGATGACGCTTCGGAGCCGGTTCCGGCATTTACCACTCGTTAGCCACTGGGACTTAGGGTGAGGAGCGGATTTCACACCGAAATCGCCGCTCTGGAGCAGCTACCATGGCAACAGAACGCCGCAGCGGCGAACGCGTGACGTTCGAGCGCGGGTTCGCCGCCCACATGATGGGGATCGACGGCACCTGGCGCCGCAACTGCATTATGGAAGACGTGTCCGAGACCGGTGCGAAACTGACCGTGGAAGGATCCGTCGAGGGCCTGAACCTGAAGGAATTCTTCCTGCTGCTGTCGTCCACCGGCCTCGCCTACCGGCGCTGCGAGCTGTCGTGGGTCAACGGCGACCAGATCGGCGTCTCGTTCCTCAAGCAGGTCGAAAAGAAGAAGAAATCGACCCGCCGCGCCACCACCGATTCCTGACCGCGCCGCGGCACCGCGCGGTGGACGGCCTTCCCGGTGTCGTATCGCCGTCACGTTGAGAATCTACAGCCTCGGCGGTGTTCGCCGCGCCGCGCCGCGTCGCGGCGGTGCAACGGGCCGGGAGCTGCGTCCGGCGCCGTGCAGTGCTAGGATCGTGTCGTTCGAGAATCACCTCCTTCGAGAATCACTTCCGCGATGTCCGTGAAGCCCATCACCGCCATGATCCTCGCCGCCGGCCTCGGCGTGCGGATGCGGCCGCTGACCGACCACATGCCGAAGCCGCTGGTCGCCGTCGCCGGCAAGCCGTTGCTCGATCACGTGCTCGACCGTCTCGCCGAGGTGGGCGTGTCGCGCGCCGTGGTCAACGTGCACTACCTCGCCGACCAGATCATCGCCCATGTGGCCGCGCGCCAAAAGCCGCGGGTGCTGATTTCGGACGAACGCGACGCCATTCTCGGCACCGGCGGCGGTGTGGTGCGGGCGCTGCCGCTGCTCGGCGACCAGCCGTTCTTCCATCTCAATGCCGATACCATGTGGATCGACGGCGTGCGTTCCAACTTGGCGCGGCTGGCGGAAGCGTTCGACCCGCGGGCGATGGACATCCTGCTGCTGCTGGCGCCAACCGCCGCCAGCATCGGCTACGAGGGCAGCGGCGACTACGCCATGGCGCCGGACGGCACGCTGCGGCGGCGCAAGGAACACCAGGTGGTGCCGTTCGTCTATGCCGGTGCCGCGATCATCTCGCCGGCGGTGTTCGCCGACGCGCCGGCCGGCGAATTCCCGCTGACGCGGATGTTCGACGAGGCCAACGAGCGCGGCCGGCTGTACGGGCTGCGGCTCGACGGCACCTGGATGCATGTGGGCACGCCGGACGCGGTCGAGGCCGCGGAAGAGGCGCTGCTCGCCAGCGTCGCCTGATCCGCCGCCGCGGCGATTCGATTGCCGCGCCAAGCCGTGCGATGATGGCGGTTCACCGCGAATCATATTTCCATGCACGTCTTCAACGTTCCTGCCTCGATTCCATTCCTGCGGGCGGTCGTCGCCGCGCTGGTGGACGGCCGGCTGGTTGCGGGCTTCGAGGCGCGGACCGATCCCGGCCGCCTCGCCGAGGTGACGCTGTACCTGCCGACGCGCCGCGCCGGGCGGATGGCGCGCGACGTCTTCCTCGAGGTGCTCGACACCGACGCGGTGCTGCTGCCGCGGATCCTGGCGCTCGGCGACATCGACGAGGACGAACTCGCCTTTGCCGAGGCGGCGGCGCTCGACCCGGTGCCGCGGCTGGAGACGCCGCCGCCGCTGGGCGGCCTCGAGCGCCGGCTGGTGCTGGCGCAGCTGATCGCGCAATGGGCGAAGATCACGACGCCGGCCAATCCCACGGAGGCGCCGCTGGTGGTCGGCGGGCCGGCATCGACGCTGGCGCTTGCCGGCGATCTCGCCCACCTGATGGACGACATGATCACCCGCGAAGTGCCGTGGCAGGCGCTCAACGGCGTGGTGCCCGACAGCCTCGACATCTACTGGCAGGAGACCCTGAAGTTTCTTCGCATCGCCAGCGATGCGTGGCCGGATTTTCTGCGCGAACAGGGCAAGATCGAGCCGGCGCGGCATCGCGACCTGCTGATCGACGCCGAGGCGCGGCGGCTCGAGGCGCATCATCCCGGCCCGGTGATCGCGGCCGGGTCGACCGGCTCGATGCCGGCCACCGCGAAATTCCTCGACGTGGTGGCGCGGCTGCCGCACGGCGCCGTGGTGCTGCCCGGCCTCGACGTCGATCTCGACGAGCAATCGTGGCGGCTGATCGGCGGCGCGCCGGCGCAGGGCACCGATCGCGGCACGCCGTCGCTGCCGGGCCATCCGCAATATGCCATGCATGCGCTGCTGGCGCGGTTCGGCATCGACCGGCGCGAGGTGGTGGCGCTGGCCGAACCCGCGCGCCACGGCCGCGAGGTGCTGGCCTCGGAAGCGATGCGGCCGTCGAGCGCGACCGCGCACTGGTACCAGCGGCTGGCCGAGACCGCGGTCGCCGAACGAATCGCCGCCGCCATGGCCGGTATGGCGGTGATCGCCGCGCCGACGTCGGACATGGAAGCGCTGGCGATCGCGATCGCCATGCGCGAAACCTTTGAGGCGCCCGGCAAGAGCGTGGCGCTGGTGACGCCGGACCGGGCGCTGGCTCGCCGCGTGATGGCCTCGCTCGACCGCTGGGGACTCGCCTTCGACGATTCCGGCGGCGATGCGCTGATCGACACCGCGGCCGGCCGTTTCGCGCGGCTGTGCGCCGCCGCCGCCGGCGACGAC
>JBKQQE010000138.1:0-9581 GCA_052326245.1 Xanthobacteraceae bacterium
CGGCGCCCGCGCGACGCAGCCCGCGCGCGCGAGCCCGGGCGCGGCGCAGAGCCAGCCCAGCACAACGCAAGGCGCGATCCACCGCGCGGACATGCCGCGGCGGCGTGTCGACGAAATGCGAAGCGAACGGGCGGCGTCCACAGCGTGTCCTTACGGTTCGGCGTGATAGGCCTTGCGCTGCGACCGCAGCGCATCGGCCAACAGCTCGACCCGGTCCTGGCCCCAGAATATCTCACCATCGAGCACATAGGTCGGCGATCCGAACACGCCGGCTGTGACCGCGTCCGCGTGGTTCGAACGGTAGATCGCCGCGCAGGCGTCCGAGCGCGCCGCCTCGATCAGCGCCGCGCCCGGCAGGCCGGCCTCCTCGGCAAGGCTGCGCAACGTGCCGGGATCGGCGAGATCGCGCTCGAACTCCCAGATCGCCGCGAAGGCCCGACGTAGGAACGGGTCGGGATCGCGGCCATCGGCGACGATCGCGATCACCAGCTGGTCGGCCAACGTCGCATTGAAAGGCCAGTGCCTCGGCTTCAGGTTAAGCGCCAGCCCGCGCTTGTCGCGCCAGCGCTGCAGCTCCATCAGGCGATAGCGCTGGCGCACCGGGTGACGCTTCGCCAGCGGCAGCCCTCCGGTCTCGGAGAACAGCTCGGTCAGCACCACGGGCTTGTAAATAACCTCGCAATCGTAGTCACTTACCACCTTCTCAAAGGCGGCATGGCCGAGATAGGCCCAAGGCGACTGCAGCGAGAAATAATACTCGATCGAACGTCGCATACCGGTCGTCGCACCTCCGCGTGTGGCTGCTTGGGGCCATCCCAACAGAGGCTGCCGCCGACCACAAGGCGGATCGTCGATTGGCACCGTTGCGGCGCTGCGGCATGAGCCTTCGAGGGGCTCTGCGACCTTTGGATTAGACCATTGTTTTCAAAGCGATAACTGCTCATTACGGCTTCTTGACTTGCCAGAACGCCGTCAGTATGGTCCGCGCGGTTTCGTGGGCGGCGGGGCGTTTTTTCATCGCGCAAGTGAACTTTGGGTGTCGACGGCAATGGCGGACGGCACGCATGGTGATCGGGGCGACGACGGAAGCAGCGAGCGGCCGCCGGTCAACGAAGCTGCGCTTTCCGCAAGGCTGACGCATCTGGATGAACGGCTCGCCGCGCTGCGGCGGGACCGGGACAGCCGGAGCGCCCAGCAAGGCAAGGAGGGGCAGACCGCATCGGCCAAGGCTTCGGCGATGGCCCGCGGATTTCGCCTCTCCTCCGAGTTGGTCGCCGGCGTGGTCGTCGGAGCGGTGATCGGGTGGGGCTTCGATCGTTTGCTGTCGACGTCTCCCTGGGGTTTGATCGTGTTCTTTCTGCTCGGCTTTGCCGCCGGCGTCGTGAACCTGATGCGGGCTGCAGGCGTCGCTCCCAGCGACAACTCCGATCGTTCCTGACCGAACGCGCCGGTTCTCCGGTGCGCGCCGGTGTTTAAACGGTTTTCAGTCCGGCTTCGCCGGCAAACGATGAGAGACGACACCGGATGGCCGATCCGATTCATCAATTCGAGATCCACAAGATCTTCACGCTGGGCCATATCGGCGGCCAGGAGATCGCCTTCACGAATTCCTCGGCGTACATGTTCGGCGCCGTGGCGATCGTCGGCCTGCTGATGATCGGCGGCAGCGCCGGCCGCCGCCTGATCCCGGGCCGCATCCAGTCGGTCGCCGAACTGTCCTATGAATTCGTCGGCAACACGCTGCGAAGCAGCGTCGGCGACGAAGGCATGAAGTTCTTTCCGTTCGTGTTTTCGCTGTTCATGTTCATCCTGACCGCGAACCTGATCGGCATCGTTCCCTACACCTTCACGGTGACCAGCCATCTCATCGTTACCCTGGCGATGGCGCTGATGGTGTTCCTGACCGTGCTGCTCTACGGCCTCTACAAGAACGGCTTCAAATTCTTCAAGCTGTTCGTGCCGCACGGCATCCCGCTCTACATCCTGCCGCTGATCGTGCTGATCGAGGTGATCTCGTTCCTGTCGCGGCCGGTGTCGCATTCGGTGCGTCTGTTCGCCAACATGCTGGCCGGCCACATCACGCTCAAGGTGTTCGCCGGGTTCGTGACGTCGCTGTCGGCGCTCGGCGCGCTCGGCATCTTCGGATCGGTGCTGCCGCTGGCGATGACGACGGCGTTGACGGCGCTGGAACTGCTGGTCGCGTTCCTGCAGGCCTACGTGTTCACCATTCTCACCTGTATTTACCTCAACGACGCGCTTCATCCGGGGCATTGAGCGCCGGGCGATTGACCTGAACCTTAAACCCAATCTTCAGAAGAGGAGTTTTGTTATGGATCCAGTAGCAGCAAAGTACATCGGCGCCGGCATCGCGTGCCTCGGCATGGGCGGCGCGGGCATCGGCGTCGGCACCATTTTCAGCCAGTTCCTGAACGGCGCGCTGCGCAACCCGTCGGCGGCCCAGGGCCAGTTCGCCAACCTGATCTTCGGCTTCGCCGTCACCGAAGCGCTCGGCATTTTCTCGCTGCTGATCGCGCTGCTGCTGCTGTTCGCGGTCTGAGCGAGTTCACCCCGAAACGGCTGTTGCGGGCCCGCAGTGCGGTGAATTCGACGCAACTGACGCCCGCAACTGACGACAGAGGAGATGCCCGTGGCTGAAAGTCATGGCACCGCCAAGCCAGCCCACGCAGCGGCGACCGGCGCGCATACCGAGGCAGAGGGACACGGCAAGGGCGGCTTCCCGCCCTTCCAGAAGGAAACCTTTGCCTCGCAACTGGTGTCGTTCGCGATCGCGTTTGCGCTGCTTTACGTCATCGTGTCGCGGATCGCACTGCCGCGCGTCGGCGGCCTGCTGGCGGCCCGGCAGGGCATGATCGAGAACGACCTCGCCGAAGCGCAGAAGCTGAAGGACGAGTCGGACGCGGCGCTGAAGGCTTATGAAAACGAACTCGCCGCGGCGCGTTCGCGGGCCCAGGCGATCGGCAACGAAACGCGGGAAAAGCTCAGCGCGCAGTCGGACGCCGAACGCAAGGCGCTCGAAGCGCGGCTGGCCGGGAAGCTGGAGGCGGCTGAAGCCTCGATCGCAACCACGCGGCAGACCGCGATGGGCAACGTACGGTCGATCGCGGCGGACGCCGCGGCCGCGATCGTGCAGCGCCTGACCGGCGCGCTTCCCGACGGCAAGGCCGTCGATGCGGCCGTCGACGCCTCGTTGAAGGGATAACGGCGATGTTTGAAGCAGAAGACTGGGTCGCCGTCTCCTTCGTCATCCTGATGGGCGTGTTCGCCTATTTCGGCGTTCATCGCACGCTGTTGAAGGCACTCGACAACCGCCGCGACCGGATCAAGCACGAATTCGACGACGCCCGCCGGCTCAAGGACGAGGCCGCCAAGCTGGTCGCCGAATATCGCGCGCGGCGCGAGAGCGCCGAACGCGAGGCTCAGGAAATCGTGTCCAACGCCAAGGCGGAGGCCGAGCGGATCGCAGCCGAGGCCCGCGCCAAGATGGAAGACTTCGTGGCCCGCCGCACCAAGAGCGCGGAAGGCAAGATCGCCATGGCGGAGGCGCAGGCCGTCGCCGACGTGCGCGCCGCTGCGGCCGAGGCCGCGGTGACCGCCGCCGCCGCGATCATGTCGAAGACCGTCACCGGGCCGATCGCCGACGACCTAGTCGGCAAGGGCATTGCCGACGTGCAGCAGAAGCTGAACTGAGGCGACGTCGGTTAGCGGGCGACTTCAACTCTCGATGCAGACCAGCCGGTGCGGCATCCCGCACCGGCTTTTTGCTGTCGCAAGATCGCGACGAAGCCCGTGAAAACGTGACTTCCGGCTAGCTCTTCGGCTTGGCGCGGCGGGCCGGACGCGGCGCCGGCTCGGGCTTGAGGCCGCCCGGATCGAAACCGATATAGAAGATATAGGAGTTGTTCGCAGCGCTCGACGGCAATGGATAGCCGATGTCCTCCGCGACGAAGCTGAAGGACGCGTTGCCGCCGTCGGCCGGCATGGTCACGCTGGTGGTGTAGAACTTGGTGAAGACGACCTTGGTCTGCTGGACGGTCTCCTGCACCACCGCCACGCGCAGCGGGATCTCGACCGCCGGCGGCGCGCCCGCGGGCCCGACGATGATGCGCCCCTCGATGCCGAGACGCACCGCGATCTCGTCGCCGTTGAGGGCGCAGTCCCGCGCGGTGCGCGTGATGGTGGCCTGGTAGCGCACGTCTTGACCGGTGGCGGGCTTGCCGGGCTGGCCAACCGCAAGGGTCGACGCCCCGAACCGGATGCTGACCGGTGGACAGCTCAACGAACCGTTGGTGGTTTGGGCGGGACTCGACGGTTCGCCGACCGCCTGGGAGTTGCCGCCGAACAGCTGGCTGAAGCGCGACCCGATTGCCGACCCGGTGTCCGCGGCCCCGCTGAACACACCGCTCGTGCTGCCGCAGCCGGCGAGCAGGCTCGCGGCCAGGGCGCATGCCATCCAGCGCCAGTGGCCGGCCCGGCCACGGCCATTCGAACGCTCCGACGGCTGCTTGGTCATCGTCCCCGCTATCCAAAACCCCGATTTCGCGCCGGGTTATAGCAGCCGAAAGGCGGCAAACCAAAGGCGCTGTGGGCGTGGTTAACCCCTGAGATCGTCGTTCAGCAGCCCGAACAGGTAGTGATCCTGCCAGACCCCGTTGATGCAGAGGTAGCGCCGCGCCCGGCCTTCGCGGGCAAAACCGCATTTCTCGAGCACCCGGACCGAAGCGGTGTTGGTGGGAATGCAGGCCGCTTCGATGCGATGCAGGTTGAGTTCGCCGAACAGCGACGGCAGCAGCACCCGCAGCGCCGCGGTCATGTATCCCCGGCCGGCATAGGGTGCCCCGACCCAGTATCCGATCGTGCCGGCCTGCACGATGCCGCGGCGAACATTGGCCAGCGTCACGCCGCCCAGCAGAACGTCATCGCCCTCGCGGAAAATCAGGAACGGATAGGCCTTGTCGTCGGCCATGTCCTCATGATAGCGGCGCAGCCGCCGGCGAAACCCGGATCGCGTCAGGTCGTCTGACGGCCAGATCGGCTCCCACGGCGTGAGGAATTCCCGGCTGTACTCCCGCAAATGCATCCATTGCGTGAAATCGGCCATCTGCGGCGCGCGCAGCAGCAGCCCCTGGCCGCGCGGCTCGAGCGGCGGAGGTGAAGTCGACGGCAAGCGGAACAGGGCCATTTCCCGACGCCTTTCCCAGACCGCGACCGGCTGCGACGTCGCGATCAATTACCATTCTAGAACATCGCGGCGCCGGCTGTGAACCCCGTTCGCCGCAACCGCGACGCGGCCAGTTCAGTGATAGCGCTCCTTCGCCATCGGTCGGTTCAGGCCTTCGGCGAAATTGACCGCGGCGTCCAGCCCGCGGCCGCTGCCGAGCGCGACCACCGCCGGCCGGCTGCGGGAGAGCAGCGAACGCCCGGCTTCGCGCGTCGAGGCGATGTCGACGGCTTCGATACGCCGGATCAGTTCGTCGACCGGCAACACCCGTCCGTAGGCCAGAATGTGGCGCGCCAGCTGCTCGGCGCGCGAGCTGCAGCTCTCCAGCGCCATCAGCAGGCCGGCCTTCATCTGCGCCTTGGCGCGGGCGATTTCCGCCTCCTTCAGCGTTTCCACCGCATTGTTGATCTCGTCGACGATGACTTCCATCATCTCCGGCGCGTCGCCGGGATCGGTGCCGGTGTAGAGCCCGAACAGGCCCGTATCCGCATACGGCATATGAAAGGTCGAGATGGTGTAGCAGAGCCCGCGCTTCTCGCGGACCTCCTGGAACAGGCGCGACGACATGCTGCCGCCCAGGATGTTCACGAACACGTTGAGGCTGAACAGCGCCGGATCGGTTTGCGACAGCCCCTCCATCGCCAGCGTCAGATGCGCCTGTTCGAGGTCGCGGCGCACCACCCGCGAGCCGCCCTTGCCGAATGCGGCGCGCTGGGGCTGCGGGGCCGCCGGGCCGTCGAAGGCCTTGAACCGGCGCTCGACCTCGGCGACGACCGCGCCGTGTTCGACCGCGCCGGCCGCCGACACCACCATGTCCGGCCCGCGGTAGTGCGTCAGCAGATAGCCCCGCAGCTTGTCGCGGTCGAACGCGCGCAGGGTTTCGGACGTGCCGAGCAGCGAGCGCCCCATCGGCTGATCGGGAAATGCCAATTCGCTGAGATGCTCGAACACGACGTCATCGGGCGTATCCTGGGCCGCGCCGATCTCCTGCTCGATCACGCTCTTCTCGCGCTCGAGCTCGTCGGCGTCGAAGGTGGGGCGGGTGAGAATGTCCGACAGCACGTCAAGCGCCAGCGGCACGTCGGCCTTCAGCACCCGCGCGTAATAGGCGGTCGTCTCCGTGCTGGTCGCGGCGTTCAGGTCGCCGCCGACCGCCTCGATCTCCTCGGCGATCTGCATCGCCGTGCGCCCAGTGGTGCCCTTGAAGGCCATGTGCTCGAGCAGATGCGAGATGCCGTGCTCGTCCTGCTTTTCGTCGCGCCCGCCCACCCCGCTCCAGACGCCGAGCGCGGCGGTCTCCAGATGCGGCATGGTGTCGGTGACGACCGTGAGGCCGCTCGGCAGCCTGGTGACTTCGACGCTCATCCGGAAACTCCATGCCTTGCGGCCCGGCTGACCGAGCGCACGAAACGCTCGATGGCGGACTGGTCGCACGCGACGACCTTGATCTGTTCGGGGCGGCTCATCAATCCGCCGAGCCAGACCGGCAATTGCGGGCGCACGCCACACGCGGCCTCGACGGCGTCGGGAAACTTGGCCGCATGCGCCGTCGACAGCACGATATTCGGCACCGACATGTCGCCGGGCTCGTGCTCGGCGGCCGCGATCGCCACCGCGGTATGCGGATCGATCAGCGCGCCGGTCTCGCGCCACACGGTGCGGATCGCCGCGCTGGTCTCGGCCTCGTCGGCGCGGCCGGCATCGAAATCGCGGCGGATCGCCGCGACCGTGGCGTCCGGCATGCTGAATCGCCCCGACTGCGCCAGCGACGCCATCAGGGCGCGCACCACGGCGCTGTCGCGGCCGCTCGCCTCGAAGATCAGGCGTTCGAAATTCGACGACACCTGGATATCCATCGACGGCGACGTGGTGGCGTGAACCTCGCGCACTTCGTAGGTCCCGGTGGCGAGCGTGCGCGCCAGGATGTCGTTGACGTTGGTCGCGATCTTCAGCCGTCGCACCGGAAGCCCGATCCGCTTGGCGACGTAGCCCGCGAAGATGTCGCCGAAATTGCCGGTCGGCACCGTGAAATCGACCGTCCGCGCCGGCGCGCCCAGCGCCACCGCGGAGGTGAAATAATAAACCACCTGGGCGACGATCCGCGCCCAGTTGATGGAGTTGACGCCCGACAGCGCCACCGCATCGCGGAACGCGTGATTGTTGAACAGGCCTTTGACGATCGCCTGGCAGTCGTCGAACGTGCCCTCGACCGCGAGCGCATGGACGTTCGCAGCAGCGGTGGTCGTCATCATGCGCCGCTGCACGTCCGAGATCCGCCCGTTGGGAAACAGCACCACGAGATCGACATTGCTGCGTCCGGCAAAGGCGTCGACCGCGGCGCCGCCGGTATCGCCCGAGGTCGCCACCACGATGGTGGTGCGCTGGCCGCGGGTTTCCAGCACATGGTCCATCAGCCGCGCCAGCAGCTGCATCGCCACGTCCTTGAAGGCCAGCGTCGGTCCGTGGAACAGCTCCAGGATGAATTGATGCGGGCTCGCCTGCGTCAGCGGGACCACGGCGGGATGGCGGAACGTGGCATAGGCTTCGATCGCCATGCGGCCGAGATCGGCATCGGAGATTTCCCCGGCGACGAATGGCCGGATCACGTCGACGGCGACTTCCCAATACGGACGACCAAAAAAACCCGCGATCGACGCCGGCGTCAGCTGCGGCCAGGTTTCGGGCACGTAGAGCCCGCCATCGCGGGCGAGCCCCGTCAGCATGACGTCACAAAAGCCCAGAACGGGTGCCTCGCCTCGCGTCGAAATATAGCGCGTCACGTCGCCCTCCAGCGGCGATAATTCTCTATAAGCTTATGATTAAGCTACATCTTTCGCCAGTCTGGCGAGCACAAGCCGGGCACATTAGAGCATGTCCCGGCAAAGGGGAAATCGGTTTTCGAAGGCCGCCCGGCGGCAACCGCCGTGTTCGGAGCACTTGCGCATCACGCCCGGCGCCGACCGGCGACCCAGACCGCGAAGGCCGCAGCCACCACTGCGGCCAGTCCGAACCAGGTGATGGCATATTGCAGATGCAGATCGCGCAAGCCGACCTGGAGCGGTCCCGGCTTCGGCCATCCCGCCGCCGGCACCGGCGTTTCCAGATCGATATAGAATGGCGCCACCTCACCCCAGTCGAGCATCTGCGCCATGGACGCGGAATCGCGCCCGTACCAGGTTCGTTTTGCCAGATCCGGAAGCGGCGTGAACGCGGTCGGCTGCTCCGGAAAGCGCAGGTAGCCCGTCAGCGTGACCGGCACGGAATCGGCCCGGTCCGGCGCAACCTGGCCGTCGGGGACGAAGCCGAGATTGACCACCACGGTCTGCCCCGACGCCGTGCGCATCGGCGCGAGCTCCCAGACGCCCAGCCCGGTGACGTCCGGCCGCAACGGCGATCCCGAGGTGAAGACGAAGGCATGCGCGTGCGCATCGGGCACCCCGTTGAATGTCACCCGGCGAAATTCGTCGCGCTCCGGCGTCAGTGCGGGCCAGTCCTGCGGCGGCATCAGAGGCGCCGGCGCGGCGGCGAGCCGTTCGGTCAGGGCGACGATCAACGCGTGTTTTTGCGCCTTGCGCTGCAGCTGCCAGACGCCGAGGCTGACAAGGCAGCCCAGCATCACCAGGGTGACGAGGCCGAGGCCGACGATGCCGCGGCGGGAGACGACGGTCGCGGCCATCACTTCTGCCGATCGATCAGCCGGCCCTCGGCGGCGCGGTGGTGGAATTGCAGGGCGATCAGCAGCGCTTTCATCGGACGCAGCGGCAGCAGCGTCGTCGCCAGAATCAGCGGCAGCCACAGCGCGGCGTGAACCCAGAACGGCGGCTGGTACCTGACTTCAACGAACAGCGCCGCGCCGACCACGATGAAGCCGGCGATCATGATGATGAAGACCGCCGGCCCGTCGCCGGCGTCGATGAAGGCGTAGTCGAGACCGCAGGCCTCGCAGCGGGGCGCCAGCGCGAGGAATCCGCTGAACAGCTTGCCCTTGCCGCAGCGCGGACAGCGGCAGGTCAGCGCTGCGAGGTAGGGAGAGACGGCAGGGCTGGGATCGGTCATCATCGGGGTTCCTCGTCACGCGCGTCAATGCTGCGGATTGCGGCCGCGCGTCGTCGGCCCGTTCCCCATATAGTCGTCGCAGCGCGGAAACGTCAGGCTGATCGGCATAGGGGGCGACCTTTTGGGTCGCACCCCTGCCACACCACCCGGCATGCGGGTCCGCACCGGGCGGTTCGAGAAGTTGAGGTCATGAGAGCCGGGGAAGTCCCAGCCGATCCGACCATTTCAGGGTCAACACGGCGTTGATGAGCATGCCGCTGTTGCGCCACCAGCGACGGCTGTTGGC
>JBKQQE010000139.1:0-7552 GCA_052326245.1 Xanthobacteraceae bacterium
ACCGGCCCGCGGTCGCCGAAGAACACCAGCGTGGCGAGGAACAGGTAGAACACCGTCAGGATGAAGAACACGTCGGCAAATCCCATCACGGAAGCCTGGCGATGCACGATCAGCGTCAGTTCCTTCAGCGCCATCATCGAAGCGTCGCCCAGCCCCTGAAAGCGCTGGGTCAGCATGTTGAGGGTGTCGACCACCGTGGCGTTGCCCCAGGTGACGTTGTCGTGCAGGCGCGAGATGTGCAGATCGGTGCGGTCGTTGATCAGTTCGTTGATGATGGCGAGCCCGACCGCGCCGCCGAGATTGCGGGTCAGGTTGAACAGGCCGGAGGCGTTCTTCATCAGCGCCGGATCGAGCGTTCCCAGCGCGATGTTGTTCACCGGCACCATCGCCAGCATCATGCCGCAGCCGCGAAACACCTGGGGCAGAAACAGCTCCCAGAAATCATAGTCGCGCGTCATCCACGTCATCTGCCAGGTGCCGAGCGCGAACAGCACCAACCCCATCAGGATCATGATGCGCATGTCGACCTTGAGCATCAGGCGCCCGACCAGCGGCGCGCTCATGAACATCACCGCGCCCGAGACGAACATGGTTTCGCCGATCATCATCGCGCTGTAGCCGCGGACCTCGGCCAGATAGCGCGGGTAGATGTAGGTCAGCCCGTACAGGCCGATCCCGATGCAGAACGAAAAGCTGCTGCCGAACGCAAAATTGCGGTTCTTGAACGCGCGGATGTCGACGATCGGCTGCTCGGCCGTGAGCACGCGGTAGAAAAACACGATGGCCGACAGCACGCAGATGGTGGCGCATGCCGCCACCGACGTATCCTGCAGCCACTCGTATTGCGGCCCTTCCTCGAGCACGTATTCGAGAGCGCCGAGAAAGCCGCCCATGGAGGCGAGCCCGACCCAGTCGAACTGGTCGAGCAGTTCGAGATGCGGCTCGTCGAAATCGACCAGCGCCAGCACGCCGAGGGTGATGCCGATCCCCGGCAGCACGTTGATGAAGAACAGCCAGTGCCACGACAGCGCGTCGGTCAGGTAGCCGCCGACGGTGGGGCCGACGGTCGGCGCCAGCGTCGCCACCAGCCCGATGATGGGCGCCACGATGTACATCTTGCTGCGCGGAAACACCGTATAGGCCGAGGCGAACACGGTCGGGATCATGCCGGCGCCGAGAAAGCCCTGGATCGCGCGCCACACGATCATCTGCTCGATCGACGAGGTGAAGCCGCACATCAGGCTGGAAGCCGTGAAGCCGGCCGCCGAGATCGCAAACAGATAGCGCGTGCCGAGCGCCCGCGACATGAAGCCCGACAACGGGATGGCGATGACCTCGGCGATCAGGTAGGCGGTCTGCACCCAGGAAATCTCGCTGGACGAGGCGGACAATCCGGCCTGGATTTCGGACAGCGATGCGGAAACGATCTGGATGTCCAGGATCGACATGAACATCCCGAACACCATGATCAGGAACGCGAACACCCGCCGCGGCACCAGCCGCTCGGAAGGCGCCGCGTCGACGCCTTGCAGCCCGTCCATCGTCGCGTTTGCTGAAGGCGTATCGGCCATGGTCAGATCCCACCGCCGCTATTGCAACGGTGCCGTCTCGGCGCCTTCACGGGTGTCGACATGCACCACCACCGACATGCCGGCGCGGAGCAGGTTTTCCCTGGCGACGCTGGCCGGAACGCGGATCCGAACCGGAACGCGCTGCACGATCTTGGTGAAATTCCCGGTCGCGTTATCGGGAGGCAGCAGCGTGAACACCGCGCCCGCGGCAGGCGACAGGCTCTCGACCCTGCCCTCGATCTCGCGGCCCGACACGCCGTCGACGGTCAGGCGCACCGTTTGCCCCGCCCTGATCCGGCCGAGCTGGGTTTCCTTGAAATTGGCGTCGATGAAGACGTCGTCGAGCGGAACGAGATTGGACAGCCGCTGGCCGACCTGGATGTAGTCGCCTTCGTTGACCAGGCGGTTGGAGAACACGCCGTCGATCGGCGCCCGCACGTCGGTGAAGGCGAGGTCGCGCTCGGCCTTGGCCAGCGCGGTCTTCAGTTCGCCAAGCTGGCGCTCGGCCTCGATGCCCTGCGCCTTGATCACGTCGATGTTGCGCTCGGCCGCGGCCAGCGCCGCCTCGGCGCTCTGCACCGAGGCGATCGACTGATCGCGGGTGGCCTGCGACTGCTCGAACGTCGCCTTCGACGCAAAGCCCTTGTCGCTCAGCTGCTGTTGCCGGTCAAAGTCGAACTGCGCACGCCTGACTCCGGCCTGCGTCGAATCCAGCTGCGCCTTCGCCTGCTCGACCATGCTGACCTGGGCGTCGGCCTGCCGGGCGATCCGCGCGATGGTCGCTTCCTGGGTGGCGATCTTGGCGCGCGCCGAATCCGCCGCGATCCGGTAGTCGCCGTCGTCGATCTTGATCAGCAGGTCGCCGGCGTGGACCCGCGCGTTGTCCTTGGGAACGATCGAGGCGATGTGACCCGACACCCGCGCCCCGATGGTGGTGTTGTTGGCGCGAATATAGGCGTCGTCGGTGGTGATGATGAAACGTCCCACCAGCACGTAATACCCGCCATAGGCCGCGGCGGCGATCGCGACGGCCGCGCCGACGCCCATCAACACGAATTTGGCGCGGCTGGGCTTGGCGGCGCGGACGTTGCTCGTGGCCACCGCCGCCTGCACCGGCGCCTCGGCGCCCGGCGTGCCGGACGGGGCGCGATCGGACACGGCGTCGCGGCGCGGTTCGGCTGCGGGCACTGTCGCCGGGCGGGAGGCAACCCTGTCCTCGCCGCGACCGTCCGCCGCCGCAATGAGCGCATCACGCTCGTCTGCCGCGGATTCCGAACGGATCAGGCGGGCAGTTTGGTCACGTCCAACGGCCATCGCGGCCTCCTCGTCTTGCATTTCGCTGGCAGCGGAAAAGCCGACGCCAACGCGCCGATTGCCATGGGGCTGCCTTGCCCCTAAATATCATTGACCGAACGGTTCGGTCAATATACATTATTCCCCAAAATCAGGGTACCGACCCAATCCTGAGGAATGGTTGAGCAACACCCTTTACGAGAGGCAAATCCGTCGCATGACCGCTCCCGCAGCCCTCAAACTTGCTTCCGCCGGAGACGAGGAGTCGTCGAAACGCCGCCAGATTCTCGATGGCGCGCGCCGCATGTTCATGGATCTCGGCTTCGACGGCGCCAGCATGGGCGAGATCGCGAAAGCGGCGGGTGTCTCCAAGGGCACACTTTATGTCTACTTCAGCGACAAGAACGCGCTGTTCGAGGCCATCGTCGAGGAAGTCGGCAGTTTCCATAACGCCGCCACGCTGGAACTCGACCATCGCGACGACGTGGTTCCGACGCTGCATCGGTTCGGCATGGCCTATATGAACATGCTGTGCCAGCCGCAAGGCGGCTCGGCGGTGCGCACCGTGATGGCGATCGCCGAGCGCAAGCCGGAAATCGGGCGGCGCTACTATGGATTCATCGTATCGGGCTGGATCAGCAAGCTTGCCGCCTACCTCGAGGCCCAGGCGAGGAACGGACGCCTCGCGATCGACGATTACGAACTCGCGGCCACGCAATTCATGCTGAGCTGCCAAGCCACGCTGTTCCTGCCCTTCGTATTCCAGGCCATTCCCGCACCGTCGCCGGAGCGCATCGCCGCGGTTGTCCAGAGCGCGATCCGGATGTTTCTGGCGGCCTATGAGATCAAGGCGGAGTGAGCGCGCGCCGCGGCAGCGGCCGGGTCCACGTCATTCGTCGTCATCGTCGTCGTCGGCGGCCGCTTTCGGCGCGGGCCCGTGGCGAGGCCGCGCGGAGATCGACCCGGTGACGCCCGCTTCATAGGGCCGCGCCGCGTTGCGCAACGACACCCGCGCGGCGACCTGCTCGCCGGACATGGCCGCCGGCTCGCAGATGATACGACCGCTCGCGCGCCGCATCAGATCGACGTGGATGTGATCGTAGTGATAGGCGTTCGACCCCGGCGCCAGCACGGTGTTGAAGCGCTGACAGGCGGCTGCCTGCACGTCGCGGAGAAAGCCCTGCTCCTCCGCGAGCCCGTGCCAGCCATCCTTCACCGAAATGCGGCGGCCGTCGGCCAGCATGAAGCCTGCGACATCGAGCGCGTTGCCGAAGGCGTGCTCCGAGATGTGCGCATTGGGGTTGCCGTTCATGCCGCGGCACGAATAGGCCGAAATCTGCTTGATCTCGATCACCGGCGCGCCGAACCAGCGCAGCGCGGCCGGCTGCACCGCTTCCGTGATCCACCGGTCCAGCACCGAGACGATCGGGCAGGCCAGCGTCGCAGCGGGCTTCATGGCGACCGGACCGATGGAGTTGACCGGCGCGCCCTGTGCCGGCCCGAGACGCGGGAGCGGCGGCTGCACCGGTTCGCGCACCACCGCGCGATCACGCCGCGACGCGTCGGACGGATAGTCCGGCATGGCCCCGGCAGACGCGTCACCGTCGTCGTCATCCGCCGGGCGCACGCCCGGCGGGATCAGCGAGACCGGTCCTTGCGTGGAATAGCGCGGATCAATCGGCTGGGATGCGCCGGGGTATGAAGGCGGTGCCGGATAGGCGGGATAGGGCGAAGGCGTCGCTTCGGGCGGCGGCGGCGGCGCGATCGGCCACCGTGGCGCCTGCGCGTTCGGAATTCCCCCCGGAGGACGCAGGTCGTCGACATAGCCGAGGTTCCCCGGCATCCCGGTATCGAGCGCGCTGACCTTGAGCGGGAATTCAGCGCCGCACACGCCGGGACCGTTGATCGGATCGACCCGGACCAGATTGACGTTCTCGCGGACCTCGCCTGCTTTGAGGCACGCCATTTCGGCCTCGCGCCGCCAGGGCTCGCGCTCCGCGGTCTGAAAGAACCCGCGCCCGCAACCCGCCAGCGATACGAGGACGAAGGAGCCGACCAGATACAAACGAACTCCGCGCGTCATGGGCGCAGGTTCGACCAATTTCTTTAAGGACTCTTCAACGAGCTGTTTTTACAGGAATTTTACCATGTTTTCGCGCCGCAACCGGCGCCGCGCCTAGTTCCGGATCCGCCCCGCCACACCAACAGCTCAGCCCTGCTGTCTTTTTTGTCCGTTCGGAGCTGCTAGATTCAGCTGGGCTGTGATGTTCTGCGTGCGTCGAACTCAGGGAGATGGCTCCATGACCTTCGTCAGCAGACTGAACCTCGTTGCAGCGTATATGGCGGTTGCTTTCGTCTGTGCGATCGTGCTCGGGTTCTTCTAGCCGCTCGGTTTCACGAACGTGCTAACTTGATTGGCAGCGCAGCACCGCGCAATCTTGCCGCGCGGCCTCCCCGTTGCCACGCGCTGTGGT
This sequence comes from Xanthobacteraceae bacterium, assembly GCA_052326245.1. GTDB lineage: Bacteria > Pseudomonadota > Alphaproteobacteria > Rhizobiales > Xanthobacteraceae > Bradyrhizobium_A. Next base: position 5,339 of record JBKQQE010000139.1, read on the forward strand.
GGCGGGTTCCCTATCCCGGCCTAACCCTCTAGTGTGGCGTGTCTGACATTCGCTTCAGCATGTCCGCGAGTTCTGTAAGCGAATGTTAGACACAAGCCACACTAGAATCTTGAATTTGCTAGTGTCCCTTGGTTCTGACGTTCGTAAACGAGTTCGCCGCAAGTGATACGAACGTCAGAACCGGGACACTAGTCTACGCAGGCCACTCGGGCCGGGAAACTCATGCGCGTCAAGACACTGCTGATCGGACTGGCGACGATTGCCGTCTCGTTTCTCGTCAGTCTCAAGATCATGAACTGGATTTCTCCGCCGCCTGGCAGCGTCGCGCCGGCCGTCACCGCGCTTCCACCGCTGCCGCCGCCAACCCGCGTTTCGAAGATCGTCGCGCCGGTGGCGATCGCGCTCAGCGCCATTCGCACCACCGTCGATCGCGCCGCGCCGCGCCACTTCGCCGGCAAGTCCGACAACCCGATCGGCCAGGTCCTGCAGAACGCCGACATCAACTGGACCGTGGAGCGCGGACCGATATCGGCATCGGGCACGCCCAATCAGCTCACCCTCTCGACCCCGCTCAACGGCAAGCTGAACATCACCGGCTCGCTGCCGGGAAACGCCGGCAACGCGCTCGGCAACCTGATCGGCGGCAACATCGGCAAGCAGATCGGCAATGTTTCCATCAAGGCGCTCAACGCCAGCGCCGACATTCGCGGCAGCGTCACCATGGTCATGCGACCGCTCCTGACCGAGCGCTGGCGCGTCGAACCCAACATCACCGCGCAGGTCAATGTGAGCGACACCGGCGTCACCGCCGCCGGCGTGCGGGTCGGCGTTCCGGCGCAGGTCAAGCCCATCATCGACAAACTGGTCAGCGAACAGGTTGCGGCCATGCAGCAGCGGGTGCGCAACGATCCGATCATCGAACAGAATGCGCGGCGCGAATGGGCCAAGATGTGCCGTTCGATCGCGCTGCCGCGGGCGGCGCCGGACCTGCCCGACCTGTTCATCGAGCTGCGGCCGACAAAGGCCATCGCCGCGCAGCCGCGCGTCGACGCCGAGAACTTGATCCTCAACATCGGCGTCGAGATGGAGACCCGCATCCTGGCGAACAAGACCACCCCGACCTGCCCGTTTCCGGCGCTGCTCGATATCGTGCCGCCGATCGAATCCGGCAGCATGACGATCGGGGTGCCGATTGATCTGCCGTTCACCGAGGTCAACGCCATCGTCAATGCCGAGCTGAAGGGCCGCACGCTGCCCGAGGACGGCAGCGGGCCGGTGGCGGTGACGGTGCGCAACGCGACGGTCACGCCTTCGGGGGACCGGCTTCTGATCTCGCTCGCGGTGGACGCGGCCGAGACCAAGAGCTTCTTCAATTTCGGCGCCCAGGCGACCGTGCACATCTGGGGCCGCCCCGTTCTCGATCAGGCGCAACAATCACTGCGGCTGACCGATATCGAGCTCGCCGTCGAATCCCAGGCCGCGTTCGGCCTGCTCGGCGCCGCCGCGCGCGCGGCCGAGCCGTATCTCAGAAAGATGCTGGCGGAGCGGGCGACGATCGATCTCAAGCCGTTCGCGGCCAATGCCCGGAGCAAGATCGAGGCGGCGCTGGCGGATTTTCGCAAGAGCGATGACGGCGTGACGGCCAACGCCGTGGTCAACGAGATCCGGCTGGTGGACGTCGCGTTCGACGCCAACACGCTGCGCGTGATCACGGAAGTGACCGGCAGCGCGGGCGTCACCATAACCTCGCTGCCGGCGCCTTGACGAAGAAGAAGCGCCCCCAGACCGGGTAAATCCGGGGGCGCTTGCTAGTGGTCCATCGATTCCAACATTCGCAAAGCGCGTGCTGCGAAGGAATGCGAATGTTAGAATAGGACCACCAGCCGGCGCGACACGGGGATATCGACGCCGGGGCGGCGGAAACTCAGCTCTTGTAGTCGAGCAGCAACGACGTGATCGACGACGTGCTGGTGCTGGTGTTGCCGCTCGAGCTGTAGGCCGAGCCCTGCGACAACGACTCCTGCAGCGATTCCAGGAATTTCTTGAGCAGGTCGTCGGTACTGGATGTGCTGGACGAACTGGAAGAGCTTGAGCTGCTCGAGCTCGAGCTGTCGGAGGCGTCGGTCAGCAAGGACGAGATGCTGGAGCTGCTGCTGCTGCCGCCCGACGGCGGCGGCCCGCCGGGGCCGCCGGGACCGCCAGGTCCTCCGGGGC
>JBKQQE010000140.1:0-7761 GCA_052326245.1 Xanthobacteraceae bacterium
ACCCATAAGAGTGCGCCCATGCTGGGCGCACCAAAAGCAAGAGGGGCGGCCCCACGGGCCGCCCCTTTGGCGTTCAAGACATTCAGTGTGCGCCGTGCGCCATGGTCTCGGCGCCGTGGCCCCAGACATAGATGCACAGGAACAGGAACAGCCAGACCACGTCGACGAAGTGCCAGTACCAGGCCGCGAACTCGAAGCCGAGATGCTGCTTCGGCGTGAAGTGGCCGGCATAGGCCCGGGCCAGACACACGATCAGGAAGATGGTTCCGACCAGGACGTGGAAGCCGTGGAAACCGGTCGCCAGGAAGAAGGTCGAGCCGTAGATATTGCCGGCGAAGCTGCAGGTCGCGAGGCTGTATTCATAGGCCTGCACGCAGGTGAAGGTGGCGCCGAGCAGGATGGTCAGGATCAGGCCCTGCTTCAGGCCCTGGCGGTCGTTCTCGAGCAGCGCGTGATGCGCCCAGGTCACCGTGGTGCCCGAGGTCAGCAGAATCAGCGTGTTCAGCAGCGGCAGATGCCACGGGTCGAAGGTCTCGATCCCCTTCGGCGGCCAGACTCCGCCGAACAGCGCTTCGCGGGTCGCCTGCACCGTATCGGCCGGGAACAGCGCGGCGTCGAAATAGGCCCAGAACCACGCCACGAAGAACATCACCTCGGAGGCGATGAACAGGATCATGCCGTAGCGGTGGTGCAGTTGGACGACGCGGGTGTGGTCGCCCTTGTACTGGGCCTCGCGGACGACGTCGGTCCACCAGCCCGCCATGGTGTAGAGCACGCCGAGAAAGCCGACCCCGAATACGACCAGCGCGCCGGTGAACATGTGGTGCATCGAGGCAATCGCCCCCACCGCCATGATGAAGGCGGAGAGCGACCCGATCACCGGCCATGGGCTCGGATCGACGAGATGGTAATCGTGGTGTTTCGCTTGCCCCGTGGCCATTGCCGTTTCTCCATTCGCGAGGCCGACGGTAGTCGGCCCGTGTTCGTCTCTCAACCACACAAACGCGGCCCGCGGGGCCGCGACCTCAAAGACTGCCCTTGCGCGCGTCGGTCTCGCCGGCCGCCAGCGGCCGGGTCTCGGCGTCGCGGACCGGATAGAACGTGTACGACAGCGTGATGGTGTCGATATCCTTGTTGTCCTCGTCGGCGGCGATCTTCGGATCGACGTAGAACACCACCGGCATCTGGCGGGTCTCGCCCGGCGCCAGCGTCTGCTGCGTGAAGCAGAAGCAATTGATCTTCTGGAAGTAGGCCCCGACCGTCAGCGGCGCCACGTTGTAGGCCGCCTGGCCGGTGGTGCGTCGCGCCGACTGGTTGGTCACCGTGTAGTAGGCGGTGACCACTTCGCCGATCCTGAGCTCGATCTCGGTGTTTTCCGGCGCGAATTTCCAGGGCAGCCCGCCGCTGACATTGGAATCGAACCGGACCACGATCTTGCGCCCAAGCCCCCCCTTCGGCAGCGAGGTCGCCACCTGCGTCGTGCCATTGAATCCGGTGGCGCGGCAGAACCAGTTGTAGAACGGCACCGCCGCGTAGGACGCGCCGACCATCAGCGCCACCACCAGACCGCAGGCCGCGCCGATGATGGCGTCGCGGCCGAGTCGGCCTGCCGGCTTCGGCGGTGTGCCGTCGGATGGATCGGGGCGCGTGGTCATGGCCTCAGGTGCCCTTCACATCGGACGTTGCAGCACCATCGGTCCCTTGACCATGGTGACGGCGAAAAACAGCACGACCAGAATGCCGAGCGACCAGGCGATCGCGAGCGAGCGTTCCCGGCGGCGGCGCTTCTGCTCCTCGGTGAGAACGATTCCCGGCGGTTCGGTGCGCTCAGCCATGGGGCGTCCTGCATCCTTACCAGGAAAGCCGCGCGACCGCGGCCACGACCTGCTCTCCGAGCAGCGTCGCGAACAAGGCGAACAGATAGACGATGGAGAAGGCGAACAGCCGCCGCGCGCCGCGCAGCGCGTCGGGGCCGCGGCGCACCTGATAGACCTGCACCGCCAGACGCAGCATCCAGCCGCCGAGCAGCAGCGCGATCACGCCGTAGGTGGCGTCGAAATACCCGAGCGGCCACGGCGCCACGGCCACGGCGACCAGCACCACGGTGTAGAGCAGAATCTGCAGCCGCGTCGCGTCGGCGCCGGCCACCACCGGCAGCATCGGCACCTTCGCCCGCGCGTAGTCGTCGGCGCGAAACAGCGCCAGCGCCCAGAAGTGCGGCGGCGTCCACAGGAAAATGATCAGAAACAGCAGCATCGGCTCGACCGCGAGGGAGCCGGTCGCGGCACTCCAGGCCACCACCGGCGGCAGCGCGCCAGCGGCACCGCCGATGACGATGTTCTGCGCCGTCGAGCGCTTCAGCCACATGGTGTAGACGACCACGTAGAAGAAGATCGTGAACGCCAGCAGGCCGCCGGCGAGCCAGTTGACGAGAATTCCCAGCGTCATCACCGAGAAGAACGACAGCGTCATGCCGAACGCCAGCGCCTCGGACGGCATGATGCGGCCCCGCGGAATCGGCCGCGCCGCGGTGCGCGACATCAGCGCGTCGATGTCGCGGTCATACCACATATTGAGCGCGCCCGACGCGCCGGCTCCGGCCGCGATGCAGATGATCGAGGTGATGGCGAGAACCGGATGCACGTGCCCCGGCGTGATCACGAGGCCGACCAGCGCCGTGAAGACCACGAGCGACATCACCCGCGGCTTCAGCAATGCGACATAATCCTTGACGCCCGCCTCGGAAATATGAGGGGCAAGATCGAGCGTGTGCTGGTCGACCATGGACAAAACGGCGTTCGCTTTCTTCAACCGCTTTCTTCGACTTCAACTTCTTCAACCCGGCCTCCGCGCGGCTCGGCGCCGCGGCGAAGGCCCATTTCAAGCGGCGCGGATCACTGGATCCGCGGCAGTACTTCGAACTGGTGGAACGGCGGCGGCGACGTCAGCGTCCATTCCAGAGTGGTGGCGCCGGGTCCCCAGGGATTGTTGGCGGCCTGCTCCTTGCGGACGAATGCGTCGATCACGCCGTAGATGAAGATCAGGACGCCGAAGGCCGAAATATACGAGCCGATCGACGACACCAGATTCCAGCCGGCGAAGGCGTCCGGATAGTCGACGTAGCGGCGCGGCATCCCGGACAGGCCAAGGAAGTGCTGCGGGAAGAACACCAGGTTGACGCCGATGAAGGTGACCCAGAAATGCAGTTTCGCGATTGCCTCGTTGTACATGTAGCCGAACATCTTCGGGAACCAGTAGTACCAGGCGGCGAAGATACCGAACGTGGCGCCGAGCGACATCGTGTAGTGGAAGTGCGCGACCACGTAGTAGGTGTCCTGCAGCACGCGGTCGACGCCGGCATTGGCCAGCACCACGCCGGTGACGCCGCCGACGGTGAACAGGAAGATGAAGCCGATCGCCCAGAGCATGGGGGCGCGGAATTCGATCGAACCGCCCCACATGGTGGCGATCCAGGAGAAGATCTTCACGCCGGTCGGCACCGCGATCACCATCGTGGCGGCGACGAAATAGGCCTGCGTCGCCGACGACATGCCGACCGTATACATGTGGTGCGCCCACACCACGAAGCCGATCGCGCCAATCGCGACCATGGCATAGGCCATGCCGAGATAGCCGAACACCGGCTTGCGCGAGAAGGTTGAGACGATCTGGCTGACCACACCGAAGCCGGGCAGGATCAGGATGTAGACTTCGGGGTGACCGAAGAACCAGAACAGGTGCTGGAACAGCACCGGGTCGCCGCCGCCTTCGGCCGAGAAGAACGCGGTGCCGAAGTTGCGGTCGGTCAGCAGCATGGTGATGGCGCCCGCCAGAACCGGCAGCGACAGCAGCAGCAGGAATACGGTGACCAGGATCGACCACACGAACAGCGGCATCTTGTGCATGGTCATGCCGGGCGCGCGCATGTTGAAGATCGTGGTGATGAAGTTGATGGCGCCGAGGATCGAGGACGCGCCCGCCAGATGAAGCGAAAGGATCGCGAAGTCGACCGCGGGGCCCGGGTGGCCGGACGTCGACAGCGGCGCGTAGATGGTCCAGCCGGCGCCGACGCCGTTGGCGCCGGGCTCGCCCTCCACGAACATCGAGATCACCAGCAGCGTGATCGATGCCGGCAGCAGCCAGAACGAGATGTTGTTCATGCGCGGGAACGCCATGTCCGGCGCCCCGATCATCAGCGGCACCATCCAGTTGCCGAACCCGCCGATGAACGCCGGCATGATCATGAAGAACACCATGATCAGACCGTGAGCCGTCACGAACACGTTGTAGGTGTGCGATTCGTGAAAGATCTGGACGCCGGGATACATCAGCTCGACCCGCATCGCGACGGAGAGCGTCCCGCCGATGATGCCGGCGACGACCGCGAACACCAGGTACATCGTGCCGATGTCCTTGTGGTTCGTCGAATAAAGGTAGCGCCGCCATCCGGTCGGATGGTCGTGGGCGTGGTCGTCGGTGTGAGCGGTCGCTGCGGTTGTAGCCATTTTCGAATCCTGCCTTGCAGTCATGTTTAGGACTTTGCAGTCCCGTCGCCCTTAGCGGTTTTCGCGCCGCCGACTTGCGGCTCGTCGATGCAGTGGTCCTTGCCCGCCTGGACGCATTTCTTCCAATCGGCATATTCCTGATCGGTTACGACCTTCACCGCGATCGGCATGAAGGCGTGGTCCTTGCCGCACAGTTCCGAGCACTGGCCGTAATAGATGCCTTCCTTGGTCGCCTTGAACCAGGTTTCGTTGAGGCGGCCGGGAATGGCATCGATCTTGATGCCAAACGCCGGCACCGCGAAGGAATGGATCACGTCGCTGCCGGTGGTCTGCACGCGGACCACCTTGTTGACCGGCACGACGATCGCGTGGTCAACACCGAGCAGACGCGGCGGCGGCGACGTCATCTTCGCGCGATCCTCGTCGGTCAGCATGATCGAGGTGAACTCGATCTTGTCGTCGGGATAGCTGTAGGTCCAATTCCACTGATTGCCGGTCGCCTTCACGGTCAGATCGGCCTTGGGAATATCAAGCTCGAGGAACAGCAGCCGGAACGACGGCACCGCGATCCCCACCAGGATCAGCACCGGAATGATGGTCCATGCGACCTCGATCAGGGTATTATGGGTGGTCTTCGACGGCGTCGGATTCGCCTTGGCGTTAAACTTCACCACGACGGTGATCAAAAGCGCCAGCACGAACAGCGTGATGATGGTGATGATCCAGACGAGGGCATTGTGGAAGCTGGTGATCTGATCCATCACCGGCGTTGCCGAGGGCTGCAGCTTGTATTCCCAGGGCGCCGGCTGGCCGAGTTCGGCAAGCGCCGCCCCGGCAAACATCACCCCACTTGCGGCAACCGCCAAACCCAGTGCCCTGCGGACGATTTGTCCCCTCGACAGCTTCATGCCGAACCCGCTCCCTATCCAAAACGCCTTGCCGGTCACGAACGTCCTGACCGGGCCCCGCACCCGCTCCGCGGCCGCGAGCGGCCGACCAGAACGGATCGAGATTCCAGCCTCTCAAACCATATTTCCCCCCCTATCGCAATGTACGAATAAGCGGCGGGGAAAATCGACCCGCCGGGGGCACCGGGGCGCGCGGACGAGGGCGCTTGACAGCCGCATTGCGAGCTGTACCCACAAACTGGATCAACCGGGATGGCGCGATTCGGCGAGCTGTGCCGCGATCGAGCGTGACAGCGATCCGGTGCGGTCCATGGGGGTCTGCCCCGGGATTTCGAAAGGGCGTGAAAATCGATGATTCGCGTGTGTTTCAGCCCGGACGGCCGCGCCGCCTACGGCCCCGCCCCCGCAAGGAGCCCGTCCGAACCATGGCAGCGATGACGCCATCGACCGCCCCGCGGGCCCGGCGCGGTGACCTCGCCTTCACGGCGCCGTCATTGCCATATCAGCCTGCCACCCATTACAACGCCAACGCAGCCAAGGACCAACCCTGATGGGCGCTTCGACACAGCATGGGACAGGTGCACCGATCGAGCGCCGCGCCGCCCCCGAGACGCGATCCCGTTCCGGCCTCGGGCCAGGCCGGATGCGGCGGCCCGGCGCCCTGCTGATCGCCTGCGTGGCCGCGCTCGCCGTGTGGCTCGGCTTCGCCGGCACCGCCCGGGCCCAGGGCGCGGTCAGATCCGTTCACGGCGACTGGCAAATCCGCTGCGACACCCCGCCCGGAGCGCAGGCGGAGCAGTGCGCCCTGATTCAGAGCGTGGTCGCCGAAGACCGCTCCAACGCCGGCCTGACGGTGATCATCCTCAAGACCGCGGATCAGAAGAGCAAGCTGATGCGCGTGGTTGCGCCGCTCGGCGTGCTGCTGCCGTCGGGGCTGGGACTGAAGCTCGACAACTCCGATGTGGGCCGGGCCGGATTTGTCCGCTGCCTGCCCAACGGCTGCGTCGCCGAAGTGGTGCTGGACGACAACCTGCTCAATCAATTGAGGACCGCCAAGACCGCGACCTTCATCATCTTCGAGACGCCGGAAGAAGGTATTGGCTTCCCGCTCAGCCTCAAGGGCATCGGCGAAGGCTACGACAAGCTGCCGTGATCGCGCGGCGATGCGCCGCGTGCAATGCCGTATGGAACATCGCCTGGACGTCTGGCCGTTTGGCGAGAGCACGCCTATCTTTGCGGTCAGCGAAAAATCCTGCCTGGAGACGCCATGAGCCCGCAGAATGAAGGCCCGACCGCCGGAACGACGTCCCTGATCGACCGCGCCGGGCTCGACCGCGACCAGATGCGCAAGGAAGTGGCGCGCGGGCTGGACGGCGCTGACGACGGCGAATTGTTTCTGGAATACCGCCAGTCCGAGGGGTTGATGTTCGACAACGGTCGCCTCAAGCAGGCGACCTACGATACCGCCCAAGGCTTCGGTCTGCGCGCCGTCGAGGACGATGCGGTCGGTTACGCCCATTCCTCCGACGTCTCGATCCCGGCGCTGGCGCGTGCCGCCGATGCCGTGCTCGCGGTGCGCGGCGGCTATAGCGGCGTGCTGGCGGCGGCGCCCGCCCACACCAATCTGCGGCTCTACGGCGACGAAAACCCGCTCGACGGCGAGGCGTTCGAGGCCAAGGTCAAGCTGCTCGCCGAGATCGACGCCTATGTGCGCGACAAGGATCCGCGGGTGCGGCAGGTTTCGGTCAGTCTCGGGGCCAGCTGGCAGGTGGTGGAAATCGTCCGGCCCGACGGCGCGAGCTATCGCGACATCCGGCCGCTGGTGCGGATCAATGTGTCCGTCATGGTGGGTTCGGGGGATCGCCAGGAGACCGGCAGCCACGGCTATGGCGGCCGCGAGGGCTACGGCCGGTTCATCGAGACCAAGGCGTGGCGCGATGCCGCCGACGGCGCGATCCGGCAGGCCTTGATCAATCTCGAATCGGTTCCGGCGCCGGCGGGCGAAATGGACGTGGTGCTCGGCCCCGGCTGGCCCGGCGTCATGCTGCACGAGGCGGTGGGCCATGGCCTCGAGGGCGATTTCAACCGCAAGCAGACCTCGGCCTTTGCCGGCTTGATGGGCCAGCAGGTGGCCGCGAAAGGCGTCACCGTCGTCGATGACGGCTCCATCGCGGCGCGGCGCGGATCGCTTTCCATCGACGACGAGGGCACGCCGACCAGCCGCACCGTGCTGATCGAGGACGGCATCCTCGTCGGCTACATGCAGGACCGCCAGAACGCGCGGCTGATGGGCATGAAGCCGACCGGCAACGGCCGCCGCGAGAGCTATGCCCATGTCCCGATGCCGC
>JBKQQE010000141.1:0-5122 GCA_052326245.1 Xanthobacteraceae bacterium
CGCTGACCTCGCCGTCGAGGCGGCCGAAATCGCCGAAATAGGATGTCAGGCGGTCCCCGACCCTGCCGACCACGGGAACGGAAACGATCATCCGGTACGGCGACACCCGGCTGGTGCGGCACGCAAAAGTGCGCGGCCGGCCCTGGGGGTCGAACCAGTTCGCCGGCGTGTATTGGCCGAACGCGACGACGTTGACGGCACGCTGCTTGAAAAACTCTTCGACGGACACGGTGCTCTCTTACGAAGTTGTGATCACGAAGTCGTGCTCTCCCACCAATGCATTTCAGATAGGCAAATTAGCATAGCCGGCTTTATGAAATCATAACGCACAAGCTATTGAAATATAAAGATTAATTGCGACGGTAAGGTAGGCAGGTGTGGCCGAGGTGACCACCTCGCCCGGTCGCGAAAGCGACCATTGCCGGTAGCGGGCTCTACCTCAGGCTGTGCCACAGTCAACGCGCACCTGCCATCGACGGCGCGTCCGAACCCGGCGTGGGCCGTCCGCGGATGACGCCCAATCCGGGCCAAGGCCATCGACGCCTGCGTTGACCGATCCGGGGCGATGCCCCTCTAATCGGGCTCGCCAGACGGCCATCAAGGGTCGCAGCCAACCAGGGAGGATCCCCGTGCAGAACCCGACACGGCGCGCGCTTGCCGCCGCCAGCCTTGCCTTCATCTGCGCCGCGGCGCCGGCATCGGCTCAGGAAACCGTCCGCATCCGCGGCACCATCGAGCGCCTCGAAGGCCCGGTGTTCGTGGTCAAGACCCGCGACGGCACCGAGGCGCAGCTGACCGTGACCGACACGCCGCTATTGGTGGCGATCGTGAAATCCACCATGGCCGACATCAAGCCCGGGATGTTCGTCGGCTCGACCGGGATGACGCAGCCCGACGGCAGCCAGAAGGCCATCGAGGTGCACATCTTTCCGGAGTCGATGCGCGGCACCGGCGAGGGCCACTACGACTGGGACCTCAAGCCGATGTCCAAGATGACCAACGCCAATGTCGAGCAGACAGTGGCGGAAAACGACGGCACGGTGCTCTCGGTCAAATACATGGGCGGCGAGAAGAAGCTCTTGGTGACGCCGGAGACCACGGTGGTCAGCTACGTGATCGGCGACCGCGCCGACCTCAAGCCCGGCATCAAGGTGTTCGTCGGCGCGGCGAAGAAGCAGCCCGACGGCACGCTGCTGACGCCGCGCATCACCTACGGCAAGGACGGCCTGACGCCGCCGATGTAGGCCCGCGTCCGGCCGGCACCGGCATTGACCTGGCTCAACAGCGGCACTGCTGCGCGTCCTAGCCTCTCGTCATGCCTGCATCCCCGGCCCCGGACTTCAAGCAGCTGCGCGACGCGATGGTCGAGAAAGCCATCGTCGCGCGCGGCGTCCGCTCGGATCTGGTGCTCGACGCGTTGCGCAGCGTGCCGCGCGAGCTGTTCCTGCCGGTCCAGCTTCGCGAATTCGCCTACGACGACGCGCCGCTGCCGATCGACGAGGGCCAGACGATCTCGCAGCCCTACATCGTCGCCTTCATGGTCGAGGCGCTGGCGCTGCGGGGCGGCGAGAAGGTGCTCGAGATCGGCGCCGGCTCGGGCTACGCCGCGGCGGTGCTCTCCGAAATCGCCGCCGACGTCTACACCGTCGAGCGCCATGGCGCACTCGCCGAGAAGGCCGCCGCAACGCTTGCCGATCTCGGCTATGACAATGTCCACGTGCTGCACGGCGACGGCACGCGCGGCTGGCCTGCGCACGCGCCGTTCGACGCCATCGTGGTCGCGGCGGGCGGGCCCCGGATTCCGGAGTCCCTGAAGCAACAATTGAAGATCGGCGGCCGGCTGGTAATGCCGGTGGGCGCGGATGACAGCGCCCAGGAACTGGTGCGGGTGACGCGCACCGGGCCGGACGCGTATCGCCGCGAGGATCTCGCCGACGTGCGTTTCGTGCCGCTGCTCGGCGAGCAAGGCTGGGCCCCGGAGCACAAGGAGCTGCCGGGCGGCCGCCCGACGCCGCGCGCGCCGACGCGGGACACGGCGCTGCTCAAAAGCATCACGGAACTCGCCGAGCCGTTCGGCAGCATCGAGGGCGCCGATCTCGAACCATTGCTGACGCGGATCGGCGACGCGCGCGTCGTGCTGCTCGGCGAGGCCAGCCACGGCACGTCCGAATTCTATCGCATGCGCGAGCGCATCACCCGCGAACTGGTGGTGAAGAAGGGATTCCGCTTCATCGCCGTCGAAGGCGACTGGCCGGATGCCGCGCGGGTCGACCACTATGTGCGGCATCTGGAATATCCCGCTGCCGAATGGACGGCGTTTTCCCGCTTCCCGACCTGGATGTGGCGCAACAACGAGGTGCGCGATTTCGTCAACTGGCTGCGCGCGCACAATGCCCCGCTCAAGCCGGAGCAGCGGGTGGCGTTCCACGGCCTCGACCTCTACAGCCTGCACACCTCCATCGGCCTGGTGCTCGACTATCTCGACCAGATCGATCCGGACGCCGCCAGGGTGGCGCGGCAGCGCTACGGCTGCCTGACGCCGTGGCAGAGCGACCCGGCGACCTACGGCCACGCGGCGCTGACCGGCTCCTACCACTCCTGCGAGCCGCATGTGGTGCACGCGCTGAAGGATCTGCTGCAGCACCGCACCGCCTATGTCGCCCATGACGGCGAGCGCTTCTTCGACGCGGTGCAGAACGCCCGCCTGGTCGCCAACGCCGAGCGCTACTACCGGATCATGTATTACGGCTCGCGGGCGTCGTGGAACTGGCGCGACGAGCACATGTTCACCACCCTGACCAACCTGCAGGCGTTCTACGGCGCCGGCGGCAAGGCGATCGTGTGGGCGCATAATTCCCATGTCGGCGATTCCGCGGCCACCGAAATGTCCTCGCGCGGCGAACACAATATCGGTCATCTGTGCCGCCAGCAGTTCGGCTCCGACGCCTACCTGGTCGGCTTCGGCACCGCCAACGGAACGGTCGCGGCGGCGTCCGACTGGGGCGGGCCGATGGAAATCAAGACCGTCCTGCCGGCGCTGCCGGACAGTTACGAGCGGCTGTGCCACGACAGCGGGCTGCCGCGCTTCATGCTGGGGCTGCGCGATCGCGCCGAGCTGACCGGCGCGCGGGCGCTGGGCAAGCCGCGGCTCGAGCGCGCCATCGGCGTGATCTACCGGCCGGAGACCGAGCGCGCCAGCCACTATTTCCAGGCGGTGCTGCCGCGACAATTCGACGAATACGTCTGGTTCGATCGCACCGCCGCGGTGACGCCGTTCGACACCAGGGAGCTGGCGGGACTGCCCGACACCTATCCCTTCGGGGTGTGAGGGCGCACGCGACGTCGGCCGCATTGACGGCGGCCCGCAGTTGGACGCTTAATGCCCGAAAGGCCCAAAACGCGCCCCGGTCGCCCCCGCGGCCGGACATTGGGGAGGAACATCATGCTTCGCCTGGCTGCTCTCGGCTTGACCGTCGCGACCCTCGCTGCAAGTTCCGCGCTTGCCGGAGAGAAGAAGTACGATCCCGGCGCTACCGATACCGAAATCAAGATCGGCCAGACCATGCCCTATAGCGGGCCGGCGTCCGGCTACGGCACCCAGGGCAAGGCGGAGCTCGCCTACTGGAAGATGATCAACGCCAAGGGCGGCATCAACGGCCGCCAGGTCACGCTGCTGTCGATGGACGATGCCTACAGCCCGCCCAAGACCGTGGAGCAGACCCGCAAGCTGGTGGAGCAGGACGAGATCCTGGCGGATATCGGCTCGCTGGGAACGCCCACCAACACCGCGATCCAGAAATACCTCAACTCCAAGCAGGTGCCGCACATTCTGCTGTCCACCGGCGCCTCCAAATGGAACGACCCGAAGAGCTTTCCCTGGAGCACGCCGTTCTACCCGCCCTATGTGCAGGAAGCCCAGATCTACGCCAAATACATCCTCAAGGAACTGCCGTCGGCGAAGATCGGCCTGCTGTTCCAGATCGACGATTTCGGCAAGGACTATGTGCGCGGCTTCAAGGCGGGCCTCGGCGCCAAAACCGACCTGATCGTCAAGGAACTGAGCTACGAGGTGTCCGATCCGACCATCGACTCGCAGATCGTCAACCTCAAATCGGCCGGTGCCGACACCATCCTCACCATCGCCACGCCGAAATTCGGCGCCCAGGCCATCCGCAAGATGGCCGACCTCAGCTGGAAGCCGACGCATTTCATCGTCTCGGTCATGAGTTCGATCGGCGGCGTGCTGCAGCCCGCCGGGCTCGAGGCGTCCACCGGCCTGATTACGGCGCTGGCGACCAAGGTGGTCGGCGACCCGGCCTGGGATGACGACCCGGGGGTCAAGGAGTATCTCGCCTTCATGAAGCAGTGGTACCCCGAAGGCAATCCGATCGACGGCAGCAACCAGATCGGCTTCACCTCGGCACAATTCGCCGCCCTCATCCTGAAGAACTGCGGCGACGAACTGACCCGCGAGAACGTGCTGAAGCAGGCCACCCACGTCAAGGATGTCTCGCTGTCGCTGCTGCTGCCGGGCATCACGGTGACGGTGACGCCGGACAACTACTCGACATTCAACACCTTCAAGCTGGCCAGGTTCGACGGCAAGACCTGGAAGTTCTTCGGCGAGAACATCACCGCCGCGACGAACTGAAACCTCCGTGCGCGACGGCGGTGCCGCCGCGCAGCGGGGCGATCGAGCGGGATTCGAAGCAACGCGGCGGGCAGCCCTGGCCTTTACTCGATATCGCCGCTCCACTAGTCTTCAACGATGCTGTTCATCTCCTCGATTTTGGCCGGAATCTGGGACCATCTTCTGTGGACCGTCGGTCTCGGTCTCTGTTTGACCCTGCTCGAGTATTGGCGGCCCGCCGGCCGGCAGCCGACGCTGGCCGCGCGTGCGGCTAACATCTTCATCATCGTCCTGGTGCTGGGCGCCCTGGGGATCGGCAGTTACTATGTCGGCCCGCTTTACGACTGGCTTGCGTTCCGCGGTCTGTTAGGTGCCGATTTTGTTGCAAAAGTCGGCTGCACCCCATCGATGCCCGTCAGTTATACTGATGAGGGCGACCGGCTTTGATCTGCCGGCTTTGACGCCCTCTACGCTACTCTCACGCTACGCAAT
>JBKQQE010000142.1:0-2862 GCA_052326245.1 Xanthobacteraceae bacterium
ATCGCGGATCGCGGCTTTCAACAGGCCCTTGTAGTCTGCGGCCGAAAACGGCGCGATCACCTTAAGGCCGGGAATCTGCGAGTACCAGGCCGAGTAATCCTGGCTGTGCTGGGCGGCGACCCGGGAAGCCGCGCCATTCGGGCTGCGGAATACGATCGAGCATCCCATTTGGCCGCCCGACATGTACAGCGTCTTCGCCGCGGAATTGATGATCTGGTCGATCGCCTGCATGGCGAAGTTGAAGGTCATGAATTCGACGATCGGCTTCAGACCGGCGAAGGCGGCTCCCACACCGACGCCGGCGAAGCCGTGCTCGGTAATGGGCGTATCGATGACCCGGCGCGCGCCGAACTCCTGCAGCAGGCCCTGGGTGATCTTGTAGGCCCCTTGGTACTCTGCCACCTCCTCACCCATCACGAACACGTCAGCGTCACGCCGCATCTCTTCGGCCATGGCGTCGCGCAAGGCTTCGCGCACCGTCATCGTGACCATCTCGGTGCCGGCGGGAATTTCCGGATCGGACGGCGCGGGAGCCTGCGCCACCGGCGCGGTCGATGCCGTTGCCGGAGCCGCGCTCGGCGTCGACGCGGCAGCCGCCTTGGTCGGCGCGGCCGCACCGGCGTCCTTGGCCAGGTCGGCGGCACTCTCGCCCTCGCCCAGGATCAGGGCGATCGGCGTATTGACCGCCACGTCGGCGGTACCTTCGGGAATCAGGATCTTGCCGAGCGTCCCTTCGTCGGTGGCTTCGACCTCCATGGTCGCCTTGTCGGTTTCGATCTCGGCGATGACGTCGCCGGATTTGACCGTCTCGCCCTCCTTCTTCAGCCACTTCGACAGATTGCCCTTCTCCATCGTCGGCGACAGCGCGGGCATGAGAACTTGAATCGGCATGAGAGCTCCAGAACGCGTGCGGGACGAGTGTCCCGAATTCGAAGTTCGCCTTTCAGCGATAGATGTCGGTGTAAAGTTCGGAAACGTCCGGCTCCGGATCGTTCTGGGCGAAATCGGCCGCAGCGTTGACGATCTCCCGGACTTCGGCATCGATCGCCTTCAGGTCCTGCTCGCTGACCTTCGTTTCAAGCAGGCGATTGCGGACCTGTTCGATCGGATCCTGGTCGTGGCGCACCTTCTCGACCTCCTCGCGGGTGCGGTATTTCGCCGGGTCCGACATCGAGTGGCCGCGATAGCGGTAGGTCTGCATTTCGAGAATAAAGGGCCCGTTGCCTTCGCGGCACCATTTCACCGCGCGGTCGGCCGCGGCCTTGACCGCCCGTACGTCCATGCCGTCGACCTGCTCGCCCGGGATGTTGAACGAGACGCCGCGCTTGGAGAAATCCTGCTGCGCCGAGGACCGCGACACCGACGTTCCCATCGCGTAGCGATTGTTTTCGACCACGTAGATCACCGGGAGCTTCCACAGCTCCGCCATGTTGAAGCTCTCGTAGACCTGGCCCTGGTTGGCGGCACCGTCGCCGAAATAAGCCAGCGAGACGCTGTCGTTGCAGCGATAGCGGTTGGCGAAGGCAAGCCCCGTTCCCAGCGAAACCTGGGCGCCGACGATGCCGTGACCGCCGTAGAAGTTCTTCTCCTTGCTGAACATGTGCATGGAGCCGCCCTTGCCCTTGGAATAGCCGCCACGCCGTCCGGTCAATTCCGCCATGACGCCCTTGGCGTCCATGCCACAGGCCAGCATATGGCCGTGGTCGCGGTAGCCAGTAATGATCTGGTCGCCCTCCTTCAGGGCCATCTGCATCCCGACCACGACGGCCTCCTGGCCGATATAGAGGTGGCAAAAGCCGCCGATCGCGCCCATCCCGTAGAGCTGCCCCGCCTTTTCCTCAAACCGCCGGATCAGCAACATGTCGCGCAGCGCGGTCAGTTCCTGGTCCTTGGTGAATTTGAGACTGGCAGTCGCGCGGGCGCCGTCGCCCGCCTCCTGAGCTACGGTCTTCTTGGCAGCGGCCATGATCAATCCGGGTGAGACAGGGAGGATGAGGTAGGAGAGATTTATCTACCTTAACTCACATCCCGGTCAAAGGATTGTCTCGGACGGCGCGTCATTTCGCAGTGCAGCGACGACACTTGATGTCGCGAAGCCGACACGTGACGATGCAATGTTGTTCGAATCAGTTTTGCTTGATCATCCGCACCAGATCGTGCGGGTGTGCATAGTCGAGCTGGAAGCGCGCGCGCTCGTCCAGCAGGTCCGGATCGACGCTGTCCGAACGCAATGACAGCACGTGCTGCTCGACATCGCCCCGCTCGCGCTTGAGGCGCGCCAGCTCGTTGGTCAGGGCCACGATTTCCTGATCGAGCTCGACCCGCGCGGTCAGGCCAAACCTGCCGGTGTAGGCATTGACGCCAAAATAGGCGATCATTGCCGCCGCCATCGCGTACAGGGCGACGCCGGTCATGATCGCTTTGAATCGGGTGCGGGAAACCATGGACCGACGATGAGACGGTCCGGTTAAGGAGCTGTTAACGACCCCGGGTCCGGCGCATCAACGCGCCAGCGCGAAGCGCGGTCAGGTCAGCCGACGCAGTTCGTTGAGCAGAAAATTCCCGAGTCGCTTGCCGCGGTTGCGCAGCACCTTGAGCGGCGCATCGTCGACGAAATAGGTCAGCAGAATGCTGTCGCGCGTCTTGACCCCCGCGTGGACCGTGTCGGCCGAGTGCCAGGTGTCGTCGCCGACGGCGAAGGCGTAGCCGGTGTTGCGGGCGAAGCGCATCTGGGCTGCCTTGGGCTTGCTGCCGTCGGGCAGCACGTCATGGAAGATCGTTCCGATATCGGTGTTGGCATTGTCAGCCGGCAGATAGAGCTGGACCGTGATGCCCTTCCAGCGGGTGTCGGTGTGCGGCAGG
>JBKQQE010000143.1:0-4958 GCA_052326245.1 Xanthobacteraceae bacterium
ATGCTCGATGCCGGCGCGCCGCTGCCGGCAGCGGTGATCGGCATGCCGGTCGGCTTCGTCGGCGCGGCGGAATCGAAGGAGGCGCTGATCGCCGACGGGCGCGTCCCCGCCATCGCGGTGCGCGGGCGCAGGGGAGGCAGCGCCATGGCCGCGGCCTGCATCAATGCGCTGGCGAGCGCGAAAGAATGAGCGCGACCGCGACCACCGGCCGGCTCTTCGGCGTCGGGCTCGGCCCCGGCGATCCGGAACTCGTCACTGTCAAGGCGGTGCGGCTGATTGCCGCCACGCCGGTGATCGCGTTCTTCGCCAAGGCCGGACGGCGCGGCAACGCCCGCGCCATCGTCGATCGCTGGCTGCCGGCGACCGCGCTGGAGTTGCCGCTGTACTATCCGGTGACCACGGAGACGCCGGTCAGCGATCCCGCCTACAACGCCCAGCTCTCGGCGTTCTACCAGGCTTCCAGCGAGGCCATTGCCGCGCATCTTTCCGCCGGGCGCGACGTCGCGGTGCTGAGCGAAGGCGATCCGTTGTTCTACGGCTCGTTCATGCATCTCTACATCCGGCTGAAAGAGCGTTTCCCCACCACCATCGTGCCGGGCGTCCCCGGCATGGCCGGCTGCTGGTCGGTGGCGGGCGAGCCGATCACCTGGGGCGACGACGTGCTGACGGTGCTGCCCGGCACGATGGAGCGCGAGGCGATGATCGCACAGCTGCAGGCGACCGACGCCGCGATCATCATGAAGGTCGGCAAGAATTTCGCGAAGATCCGCGGCGCGCTGCTCGACAGCGGGCTGTACGACCGCGCCATCTATGTCGAGCGCGGCACCATGAGCGGCGAGAAGGTGATGCGGCTCGCCGACAAGACCGACGACGCGGCACCGTATTTCGCCATCGTGCTGGTCGGCGGGCAGGGCAGGCGGCCATGACCGGCATTCTCTATGTGGTGGGACTGGGCCCTGGCCCCGATTGCTGGATCACCCCCGAGGCGTCGGCGGCGCTGCGCCACGCCGGCGCGCTGGTCGGCTACAAGAATTACGTCGATCGCGTGCCCGAGCGCGCGGGGCTCGCGCGCTACGCCAGCGACAACCGCGTCGAGGTCGACCGCGCGCGCCAGGCACTGCAGCTGGCGCAGCAGGGCGAGGTCGTCGCCGTGGTGTCGGGCGGCGATCCCGGCGTGTTCGCCATGGCGGCGGCGATTTTCGAGGCAGTGGAGGCGGGCCGGCCCGAATGGCGCGCGCTCGACATCCGCGTGCTGCCCGGCGTCAGCGCCATGCAGGCGGCGGCGGCCCGGCTCGGCGCGCCGCTGGGTCATGATTTCTGCGCGATCTCGCTGTCGGACAATCTCAAGCCCTGGGACGTCATCGCGCGACGGCTGCAGGCCGCGGCGCAGGGCGATTTCGTCATCGCGCTGTACAATCCCGCCTCCCGGGCGCGGCCGCAGGGCATCCACGACGCCTTCGCGTTGCTGCGCACGTTGAAGGACGGCCGCACCCCGGTGGCGTTCGCCCGCGCCGTCGGTCGCCCGGACGAGCGCATCGTGCTGACCAGCCTCGCCGAGGCCGATGTCGGCCTGGTCGACATGAGCACGCTGGTGCTGATCGGCTCCAGCGAAACGCGCTTCATCGCCCGCGACGGCGCCGCGCCGTGGCTGTTGACGCCGCGCAGCTATGGAGCCGGGCGATGAGCCTCGATCCAGGCCACGACGCGATCGAGATCGTGCAGCTCCGGCACGCCGCCACCGGCGGGACGCTGCAGCATCACCACCTCGAGGCCGAGCTGCCGCGCCGCCTCGATCTTGGCGTAGGTGGCCTCGCCGCCGCTGTTCTTGCTGACGAGCACGTCGATCGCCTCCGCGCGCATCAGCTCGAGTTCGTCGGCGAGAGCAAAGGGCGGACGCGCCAGGATCAGCCGGTGGTTCGGCAGCGCGGCGATCGCCGCGGGGGCATCGATGGCGCGCACCACATACATGTGCTGCGGCGCCGCCGCGAAGGCGGCGAGCTGCAGCCGGCCCTGGGTCAGCAGCACGCGGCGCGGCGCCGCGCCGAGCGCTGCGACGGCGTCCTCGATCCGCGTCACCTCGCGCCAGGTGTCGCCGGCCTGCCGTTGCCAGCCCGGCCGGGTGAACACCATCAGCGGAACGGCCTCGGCGCCGCAGGCCGCCGCCGCGTGGGCGGACATCTGCGCCGCGAACGGATGCGTGGCGTCGACCACCGCGGCGATCTTCTGCTGTCGCAGATAGGTTCGCAACCCTTCGATGCCGCCGAAGCCGCCGCTGCGCCAGGGGATCGGCGGCGGCACCGGATTTTGCGTGCGTCCGGCGAAGGACAGCGTCGGGGCGATGTCGGTCCGCGCCGCCAGCGCCCGCGCCAGTGCGCTCGCCTGCGTGGTGCCGCCCAGAATCAAGATGCGCATCGCCGCACTCCGGCAGGAGAACTCGCATGAGCGCGCCCTGGCTTTCGATCATCGGAATCGGGGAAGACGGGCGCGACGGTCTTTCTCATGCCGCAACCGATCTCCTGAAACAAGCGCGTCTCGTCGTCGGCGGCGCGCGGCACCTCGCTTTGGTCGGCCCGCTCGCGGCCGAAACGCTGGTGTGGCCGTCGCCGATGGAGGCGGCCCATGACGCGATCCTGGCCCGGCGCGGCGAGCCGGTGTGCGTGCTCGCCTCCGGCGATCCGTTCTTCTACGGCGTCGGCACCGCGCTGCTGCACCGCGTCGACGCCAGCGAGATGATCTGCCTGCCGGCGCCATCGGCGTTCAGCCTGGTTGCCGCGCGGCTGGGCTGGAGCCAGCAGGATTGCGCGCTGCTGACGCTGCACGGCCGGCCGCTGGAGCGCATCATCCCGCAGCTGCATGCGGGTGCGCGCATCCTGGCGCTGTCGTGGGACGGCACCACGCCGGTGAAGCTCGCGCAGCTGCTCTCAGCGCGCGGCTTCGGCCGTTCGCGGCTGACCGTCTGCGAAAATCTCGGCGGCCCGCAGCAGCGGATTCGGCAATGCCTGGCGCAGGATTTCGCGCTCGACGACATCCGCCCGCTCAACACCATCGCGCTGGAGGTCGTGGCCGAGCCCGGCGCCCGGATCGTGCCGCGCGCACCCGGCCTGCCCGACGACTGGTTCGAGCACGACGGCCAGATCACCAAGCGCGAGATCCGCGCGCTGACGCTGTCGGCGCTGGCGCCGCGGCGCGGCGAGCTGCTGTGGGACATCGGCGCCGGCGCGGGCTCCATCGGCATCGAATGGATGCTGGCCGATCCCGCCAACACGGCGATCGCGATCGAGCTGGATGCGGCGCGCGCCGCCCGCATCACGCGCAACGCCGCCACGCTCGGGACGCCCGGACTTCGCCTGGTGCAGGGCAAGGCGCCGCAGGCGTTGCGCGGCCTGCCGGCTCCCGACGCGGTGTTCATCGGCGGCAGCGCCACCGCGCCCGGCGTGCTCGACGCGGCGCTGCAGGCGCTACGCCCCGGCGGCCGGCTCGTGGTCAACGGCGTCACCATCGAGACGCAGAGTATCCTGATCGCCCGGTTCGGCGCGCAGGGCGGTGAACTCAATCAAATACAGGTGGCGCGGGCCGAGAAGATCGGTGGTTTCCACGGCTTCCGGCCGGCGCTGCCGATCGTGCAATGGAGCTACGAAAAGCCGTGGTAACATCCGTCGCCGTCGGCATCGGCTGCCGCAGCAACACGCCCGGCGCGACCATCGCGCGCCTGGTGCGCGACGCGCTCGCCCGCCTGCCGGGCAAGCCGGACCAGGTCCGCCTCTATTCGGTCGCGCGCAGGGCGCAGGAGCCGGGCCTCCACGAGGCCGCCATGGCGCTCGGCTACGATCTCGTGTTCCTGCCCGACCTTGCGCTGGCCGCGGCGGCGGCGCGCGTGGTGACGCAGTCGGCCAGGGTGCGGGAATCCTTCGGCGTCGGCAGCGTCGCCGAGGCTGCGGCGCTGATCGGCGGCGGGCCGAACGCCGCGATCGTGGTGGCGCGGCTTGCCGTCGACGGCGCAACCTGCGCCATCGCCGCCGAACCCGCCATATCCGAGGGTGCAGCATGACCGTGCATTTCATCGGCGCCGGACCCGGCGCGCCGGATCTCATCACCATTCGCGGCCGCGACATTCTCGCGCGATGCCCGGTCTGCCTGTATGCCGGCTCGCTGATCCCGAAGGAACTGCTGGTGCATTGCCCGCCGGGCGCGCGCATCGTCGACACCGCGCCGATGACGCTCGACGAGATCACCGCGGAATTCCAGCGGGCCGAGGCCGCGGGCGAAGACGTCGCGCGGCTGCATTCCGGCGATCTCTCGGTGTGGAGCGCCATGGGCGAACAGCTGCGCCGTCTCGACCGGCTCGGCATTGCCTACACCGTCACGCCCGGCGTGCCGGCCTTCGCGGCGGCGGCGGCGACGCTGCGGCGCGAGCTGACATTACCGGAAGTGGCGCAGTCGCTGGTGCTGACGCGCACCTCGGGCCGCGCGTCGTCGATGCCCGAACGCGAGACGCTTGCCGCCTTCGCCGCGACCGGCGCGACGCTGGCGATCCACCTGTCGATCCATGTGCTGGACCAACTGGTGGCCGAACTGATCCCGTTCTATGGCGAAGCCTGCCCGGTGGCGGTGGTCTATCGCGCCAGCTGGCCCGACGAGCGCGTGCTGCAGGGCTCGCTCGGCTCGATCGCGGCGCAGGCCGCGCAGGACCCGATGGAGCGCACCGCGCTGGTGCTGGTCGGCCCGGCGCTGGGCTCGGATGATTTTCGCGACAGCGCGCTGTACGACGCCGATTATCGTCGCCGGTTCCGGGGCGGCCAGCCGCAACAGGTGCAGCGGTGAGCGCGCGGGCCCGCCATCATCGGGGTGAACGCCTATGCGGCCGGCTTGAAGCCGGTGCGCGCCAGCAGTCCGCCGTCGCGATCGAAGATGGCGATGTCGAGCTCGCAATCGGCGCGGCCGAGACACTTCGCGGCGGT
>JBKQQE010000144.1:0-2522 GCA_052326245.1 Xanthobacteraceae bacterium
TTTCTGCTGGTCGGAGAAGGTCGCATTGAACGACGTTTCACTGACCAGCAGAAATTCAACCGGCAGCAAACTGTAATCTGATTCCTGTGACGATTTCCATACACCGCGACGGCGGGCGGCAGCCGGCGCCGTGCTGGTTCGTGCAACGGAGCGGAGCGACGAGCGCTGTCAGGCCGCGCAGACGGCCGCGTCGGACCGCGGCGTCGCGCGCGCGGCGGCGATGAAATCCACGACCTCGGATTCCGGCATCGGCTTGCCGAAGAAGTAGCCCTGCATGGTTTCGCAGCCCAACTCGCGCAGCATCGTGACCTGCGCTGCGGTCTCGGCGCCCTCGACGACGCAATCGATCTGCAGGCTTCGGCACAGGTCGACGACGGTCCTGACGATGGTCTGGCAGGTCTCCTGCGCCTCGATACCGGCGACGAAGCTGCGGTCGATCTTGATCTTGTCCAGCGGCAGGCGGTGGATGTAGCTCAGGCTCGAGTAGCCGGTGCCGAAATCATCCAGCGCGATGCGGGCTCCGATCGCCTTTAGCGCCTGGATGGAATCCTGCGCCCGTTCGAAATCGCCCATGAACGCGGTTTCGGTGACTTCGAAGTCGATCCGGCCAGCCCTCACGCCGCTCGCCCTGACGATCGAAACGATCTGAAGGATCGAGTGCGGCGACAACAGATCGCGGATCGAGAGGTTGAACGACACCCGCATGTCGTCGGGCCAGGTCTGCGCGGCCGCAAGGGTCTTGCGCAGCAGCATCGGCGTGATCTGATTGATGAGATCGGTGCGTTCGGCGACCCCGATGAAGACAATCGGCGGGACATTGCCGAGCTCGGGGCTGTTCCAGCGCGCCAGCGCCTCGAACCCAATTGGCCTGCCGTGCCGGGTATCGAACTGCGGCTGAAAGCAGACCGACAATTCCGCTTCGAGATCTGCGTTCCGCAGGCAGCGCTCCGTCACACTGTTGGCGCGGATCGCGGCCTCGTGGGACGGATCGAAGATGGTGGCGCAACCGCGGCTGGTCAGCTTGCCGTGATACATGGCGTAGTCGGCGCGCTCGAACAGCATCTCGCCAGTGTCTCCCGCCTCCGGAAACATGGCGAACCCTGCGGAGGCGGAAATGTTGACCGAGGTTCCGAATTCGGCGATCGGCGCGCTCAACGCGGCGCAAATCCGGTGGCCGAGTGCGACAAGATCCTCGGCGCTGAAGCCCCGAAGCAGGAGGCCGAATTCGTCGCCTCCCAGCCGCGCAATGGACACGGCATCGTTGGAGAACGCCCGCAGTCGGCCGCTGACTTCGATGAGAAGCCGGTCACCGGCGGTGTGGCCGTACAGATCGTTGACGGATTTGAAGCCGTCGAGGTCGAGAAGACCGACCGCGAAGCGCAGCTTTCCGGATTCGGCGGACCGCAGCAGTTCGTCGAGATCGCTGAAGAATTTTCGCCGATTGGGAAGCCCGGTCAGGCTGTCGATATTGGCGAGCCTGAAATTCTCGTCGCTCAGGCGCGCGGCCTGCGCCTCGTTGTCGACCATGCTTTCGAAATCGCTCGACACCACCAGAAGGATGTACAGCATCGCTCCGGTAGCCAGGATCAGGTTGACTCCGACCGTGGCGCTGATGACGTCCTGCGTCAGCGCGAGAAATGCCGCGTAGGGGATGATGACCACGCCCGCCAGCACCAGCGCGGCGGCCCGCAAGTGCATCAAGCTGAACAGACAGCTGATGCCGGTCACGCCGACCGCCAGGTTGAGGTGGCTGCGCGTGGCGGCGTTGCCGTAGGCATACAGGGCGAGCGACCAGCAAAGGAAAACGGCTCCGACCACTCCGCCCATGATGACGGCGCTCTTCAAGCGTGCCGCGGCCATCTCGTCGGTCACGGTCACGCCGCGAAGCCGCACCCAGGTTACGAAACGGGCCACGCACAGCAGGACCAGACATAACGGGACGGCCACCGTGAGTGCAGTGGGCGCGGATCCGTAATGCGTGAACGCCACCGAAACCGTGTTCACGCAGAGCACGAAATACAGCAGCGGAACCTGCTTCGTATACGACGCAACCTGCGCGCGGACGAGGTTCGGATTTTTCAGGTCGACGATGAAGGGCGCGACTGGATGCTTCATTCTCTCGAACCGCATGCCTTCTTGACGCCTTTGACGCCGATCGTTCCAGGAACGAACAAGGCTATGCGTAGATTTGGTAGCGCCGGCTTAAGCGCTGCGGTCTTCGGCAAGTTTGGTAACAAATCCGTAAATCGGAAAATGACGGCCGGTGTGATGGGGTCTGCCGGTGCACGCCGCGGAACCGCCTCGTGCTGCTGCGCCGCGGCGTTCGCAGTCGCAATCGGCATAGGGGGCGACCTTTTGGGTCGCACCCCTGCCACACCACCCGGCATGCGGGTCTGCACCGGGCGGTTCGAGAAGTTGAGGTCATGAGAGCCGGGGAAGTCCCAGCCGATCCGACCATTTCAGGGTCAACACGGCGTTGATGAGCATGCCGCTGTTGCGCCACCAGCGACGGCTGTTGGCCG
>JBKQQE010000145.1:0-3369 GCA_052326245.1 Xanthobacteraceae bacterium
ATACGCCTGGTGTCGAGACCACCACCGGCCCGCTTGGCCAGGGCGTTGCGACCGCGGTGGGCATGGCGCTCGCCGAGCGGCTGCTGAATCGGAAGTTCGGCGACGACCTGGTCGATCATTTCACCTACGTGATCTGCGGAGACGGCTGCCTGATGGAAGGGCTCAGCCACGAGGCGATCTCGCTGGCCGGCCACCTCAAGCTGGGTCGCCTTATCGTTCTCTACGACGACAACCAGATATCGATCGACGGTTCAACGTCGCTGTCGTGCTCCGACGATCAGATCGTCCGCTTCGCCGCATCGGGCTGGTCGGTCCGCCGTATCGACGGTCACGATCCCGAGGCCATCGCCAACGCCATCGAGCAGGAGCGCTTGACCGACCGGCCGTCGCTGATCGCCTGCCGTACCGTGATCGGCTATGGTGCACCGAACCGGCAGGGCAGCGAAAAAGCGCACGGCTCGCCGCTCGGCGCCGACGAGATTGCGGCCACCCGCGCCGCGCTCAATTGGTCTCATCCGCCGTTTGAGGTCCCCGAGCCGGTGCTTGCGGCGTGGCGCGCGGTCGGCGCCCGCGGGCAGACACTGCGCAACGCATGGGCCAGGCGCGCAGAGCTGCTCGAGGTCAACGCGCGCTTTCACTTTCATGACATGCTGGCGGGGAAGTTGTCGAGCGACTACGACGATGCCTACCGGTCCATCCGTGCGCGCTTCGCGTCCGAACGTCCGCAGATCGCGACGCGCCAGGCCTCGCAACAGGTGATCGAAGCGCTCGCGGCGGTGCAGCCGAATCTGCTCGGCGGCTCGGCCGACCTGACCCATTCAAACCTCACCCATGCCAAGACCCAGAAGCCGGTCAAACCCGGCGCGTTCGACGGCAGCTACATCCATTACGGCATCCGCGAACACGCGATGGCCGCCGCGATGAACGGCCTCGCCCTGCATGGCGGTTTTATCGCCTATGGCGGGACCTTCCTGACGTTCTCCGACTACAGCAGGCCGGCGATCAGGATGGCCGCGCTGATGGGTCTGCGCGTCATCCACGTGATGACGCATGACTCGATCGGCCTCGGCGAGGACGGGCCCACCCACCAGCCGGTCGAGCATCTGGCGTCGCTGCGGGCGATCCCGAACCTGCTGGTATTTCGCCCGGCCGACGCGGTCGAGACCGCCGAATCCTGGGACTGCGCCCTGCAGGCCGAGGGGACGCCGTCCGTGCTCTGTCTTTCGCGGCAGGCATTGCCGACCTTCCGCAGCGACTCGCGCGGCGTCAACAAGGTCGCGCTCGGGGCTTATCTCGTGACCGATCCGGAGGGACCGCGCGACGTGACCTTGATCGCGACCGGATCCGAAGTCGCCATCGCCGTCGAGGCCGCACGTCTGCTGGCCAAGGACCATGTCCGGGCCGCGGTGGTTTCGGCGCCGTGCTTCGAACTGTTCGCGAAGCAAACCAGCGAATACCGGTCGACCGTTCTCGGTCGTTGCCCGCGGGTCGGCGTCGAAGCGGCCGTTCAGGGGGACTGGACCCGCTGGATCGATGGCACCGGCGAATTCGTCGGCATGTCGGGGTTCGGCGCCTCCGCGCCCGCAAGCGTGCTCTACCGTGAATTCGGCATCACGCCGCAAGCCGTCGCCATGGCGGCCCACCGCGCCATCGCGCGGGCTCAGGTGGAAGGGCGGCAATGATGCCAGTCAACCGGTTCAAGAGCCCATATGAAACCCCGGACTTGAGGTAACCACGATGGCCCGCATCACTTTGAGACAGCTGCTCGATCACGCCGCGGAGCATGGCTACGGCGTGCCGGCGTTCATTGACAACATTATGGAGCTGGGCCTCGCGAAATTGGACGCGGCCGCGGCCGTCGATGCGCCGGTGATCATCCAGGCGTCGCGCGGCGCACGCACCTACGCCAACGACATCATGCTCTCCAAGATGATCGATGCGCTGGAGGAAATGTATCCGCAGATTCCGCTCTGCATGCACCTGGATCACGGCAACGAGGAGGCCGCTTGCGCCACCGCGATCAAATACGGGTTCACCTCGGTCATGATGGACGGATCGCTGAAGGCCGATGCCAAGACGGCGGCGGACTACGATTACAACGTCAATATCACCCGCCGCGTCGCCGAGCTGGCGCACTGGATCGGCGCGTCGGTGGAAGGCGAGCTGGGCGTGCTCGGTTCGCTCGAGCACGGCGGCGGCGAGCAGGAGGATGGCCACGGCGTCGAGGGCAGGGTCAGCCACGAGCAACTGCTGACCGACCCGGACCAGGCGGTCGATTTTGTTGCCGCCACCGGGGTCGACGCGCTGGCGATCGCCATGGGGACCTCGCACGGCGCCTACAAGTTCTCGCGCAAGCCGGACGGCGAAATCCTCGCCATGAAGGTGGTCGAGGAAATCCATCGCCGTCTGCCCAATACGCACCTCGTGATGCACGGCTCGTCGTCGGTGCCGCAGCGGCTGCAGGACATTTTCAATGAGTTCGGCGGCGAGATGCCCCAGACCTGGGGCGTGCCGGTCGAGGAGATCGTCCGCGGCATCAAGCACGGCGTTCGCAAGGTCAACATCGACACCGACTGCCGGCTGGCGATGGCGGGGGCATTTCGGAAAGTGGCGGTCCAGAACCGAAGCGAATTCGATCCGCGCAAGTTTCTCAAGCCGGCAATGGACGAAATGCGAAATCTCTGCCGCGAACGTTTCGAGCAGTTCGGAACCGCTGGCCACGCCGCCAAAATCAAGGTGATCCCGCTGGCCGACATGGCCAGGCGCTACCGCGCCGGCTTGCTCGATCCACGCATCGGAGAGGTCGCGGCAGTCGCGTGAAACCGAGGATTTTCAATCCGGCGCGCCGGCAGACCATTACTGAGGAGAACGACGTGAACAAGCACTCAACGACGATCCACGGCAAAGACCGCTACAAGTCCGGCGTCATGGAATACAAGAAGATGGGTTACTGGGAGCCGGACTACGAGCCCAAGGACACCGATATCATCGCGCTGTTCCGCGTCACGCCGCAGGATGGCGTCGACCCGATCGAGGCGTCGGCGGCGGTCGCGGGTGAATCATCGACGGCCACGTGGACGGTGGTATGGACCGACCGGTTGACGGCCGCGGAAAAGTATCGCGCGAAATGCTACCGGGTCGATCCGGTGCCGAATTCGCCGGGGCAGTATTTCGCCTACATCGCCTACGATCTGGACCTGTTCGAAAGCGGCTCGATCGCCAATCTCTCCGCCTCGATCATCGGCAACGTGTTCGGGTTCAAGCCCTTAAAGGCGCTGCGACTTGAGGACACCCGGTTCCCGGTCGCCTATGTGAAGACTTTTCAGGGTCCGGCGACCGGCATCGTCGTCGAGCGCGAGCGCCTGGACA
>JBKQQE010000146.1:0-2876 GCA_052326245.1 Xanthobacteraceae bacterium
GCTGTCGGCGGCAAAGCTGTTCTTCGCCTACGGCCTCGGCAACGCGCTGACGTTTCCCATGTCGGTCGGCGCCTCCACCGTGCTCAATCCGGAACGCCCGACGCCGCCGTTGATGTTCGAGCTGATCAACCGTCACGATCCCAGCATCTTTTTCGGCGTGCCGACGCTGTTCGCATCCATGCTGCACGACCCGTCGTCGCAGACGGTGCGGCCGAACCGTCGGCTGCGGCTCTGCGCCTCCGCCGGCGAGGCCCTGCCGCAACTGGTCGGGCAGACCTGGAAGGACCGGTTCGGCGTCGACATTCTCGACGGCGTCGGATCGACCGAGCTGTTGCACATCTTTCTCTCCAACGCGCCGGGCGACATCAAATACGGCACGTCGGGCCGGCCGGTTCCGGGCTATTCGGTGCGCCTCGTCACCGAGACCGGCGCGGACGCCGCCGACGGCGACGTTGGCGAGTTGCTGGTGCACGCGCCCTCCGCCGGCGACGGCTACTGGAATCAGCGCGACAAGAGCCGCCGGACTTTCGAGGGCTACTGGACCCGGACCGGCGACAAATACATTCGTGACGCCGACGGCCGCTACACCTACTGCGGCCGCGCCGACGACATGTTCAAGGTGTCGGGCATCTGGGTGTCGCCGTTCGAGGTCGAGAGCGCGCTGATCTCGCATCCCGCCGTGCTCGAAGCCGCGGTGGTCCCGGTGGCCGATCCGGAGGGCCTGCTGAAGCCCAAGGCCTTCGTGGTGTTGCGCGCGGGGGCGAGCGAGGAGGGCCTGCGCGAATCGCTCAAGGACCACGTCAAGCAGAAGATCGGGCCGTGGAAATATCCACGCTGGATCGACGTGGTCGAGGGCCTGCCGAAGACCGCGACCGGAAAGATCCAGCGCTTCAAGCTGCGCGAGGCGTCCGAGCGCGGGGCCGCGGCCTGAAGGATTGGCAATGACCAGATTGACGCCGTCCGGCGTTCTTGCAATCGACGGCAGCGAGCTCGAGTACCGCATGACGGGCCCCGATCCCGACGCGGCGCCGATGCTGGTGCTGCTGCATGAGGGGCTGGGATCGGCGGCGCTGTGGGGCGATTTCCCCGACAAGCTTGCGGCGGCGACCGGCACCGGCGTGTTCGCCTATTCGCGCGCGGGTTATGGCGCCTCCAGTGCGGTGGCGTTGCCCCGGCCACTCGACTACATGCATCGCGAAGCGCTCGACGTGCTGCCGAAAGTCCTCGACGCCATCGGCTTCCGCCGCGGGCTGCTGATCGGACATTCCGACGGCGCCTCGATCGCCACCATCTATGCCGGCTCGGTGCAGGATCACCGCATCCGCGGGCTCGGGCTGATCGCGCCGCATTTCGTGGTCGAGGACATCTCGGTGGCCTCGATCGCGAAGATCAAGGACGACTACGAGCGCACCGAACTCAAGGCCAGGCTCGCGCGTTGGCACCGCAACGTCGACAATGCGTTTTACGGCTGGAACGACGCCTGGCTCGACCCGCGCTTCCGCGCCTGGGACATCTCCGATGCGCTGGCCTATGTCCGGGTTCCCATCGCCATCGTGCAGGGCGCCGACGACAATTACGGCACGCTGCGCCAGATCGAGATCGCGCGCGCCGAATGCTACTGCCCGGTGGAGGTCGAGATCATCGCCGGCGTCGGTCACGCGCCACATCGGGAGGCGCCCGAGGCGACGCTGCGGACGCTGGCCGATTTCGTCAATCGCATCCTGCAGCTGCATGGCGAGAGCCGGCTGGAGCAAACCGTCTAGGCCATGGAACTCTCGGCGGTGGGAACTGCAACAAAATGCATGTTCCTAGATTTTAGGTCTAGACCGCAACCGGAATATGAATTATTGTGCATTTTGCAATTGCCTCGCAGCGTCATGTCGTCGACCGAGGCGCGCAACAGTCCAAAGGGAAAATCATGGCAGGTGAGCACCGCAATCTCGCCAACGGCGCGACTTTCATCGACTTCCAGACCGAGCCATCGCGCTACCGGCACTGGAAACTTGATGTCGATGGCGACGTCGCCACGCTGACCATGGACGTCGACGAGAACGGCGGCCTGTTCGAGGGTTACCAGCTCAAGCTCAATTCCTACGATCTCGGGGTCGACATCGAGCTCGCCGATGCGGTGCAGCGGCTGCGCTTCGAACATCCCGCCGTCAAGGTCGTACTGCTGCGTTCGGGCAAGAACCGGGTGTTCTGCGCCGGCGCCAATATCCGCATGCTGGCGGGAGCGACCCACGCCCACAAGGTGAACTTCTGCAAGTTCACCAACGAGACCCGCAACGGCCTCGAGGATTCCAGCGAGCATTCCGGCCAGCGCTTCATCTGCGTGATCAACGGCACCGCCGCCGGCGGCGGCTACGAGCTGGCGCTGGCCACCGATCATATCGTGCTCGCCGACGACGGCTCGGCCGCGGTGGCGCTGCCGGAGGTGCCGCTGCTGGCGGTGCTGCCGGGCACCGGCGGGCTCACCCGCGTCGTCGACAAGCGCAAGGTGCGGCGCGATCACGCCGACTATTTCTGCACCATCGAGGAGGGCATCAAGGGCAAGCGCGCGGTGCAGTGGCGGCTGGTCGACGAGATCGTCGCCAATTCCAAGCTCGAGGCCAAGGTCGCCGAGCGGGCCAAGGAGTTCGCGGCGGCGTCGAGGCGCAACGGCAGCGGCGCGGGCGTCGCGCTGACGCCGCTCAAGCGCACCATCGACGACAACGGCCTGCGCTACGGCTTCGTCAGCGTCGACATCAACCGCGAGGCGCGGACCGCGACCATCTCGATCAAGGCGCCCGACGCGGCCCCGCCCGCGGATTGCGACGACATGCTGCGGCGTGGCGCGGCGTTCTGGCCGCTGCAGGTCGCGCGCGAACTCGACGACG
>JBKQQE010000147.1:0-15236 GCA_052326245.1 Xanthobacteraceae bacterium
AGGCCGCGGACGCCGTGCGCGACGCCGGCGGCGAGGTCGTGCTGGTGTTCACGATGGTGGATCGCGAAGAGGGCGCGGTCGAAACCTTCCGGGACGCGGGCATCCCGTTCCGCTCGCTGTTTCGCGCCTCCGAATTCCTGAAGAGCTAGGCCGGATGCCCGGTTACGGCTTCACAATCTGTATCTGCGGAGCAGCGGGCGCCATTCCGGGTGCCTGACCACCGAAGCTGCCGCCTTGTTCGCGCATTGCGGCGCGCTGGCACGTCGGCGTGCAGCTGTAGGCTTCGGGGTCGACGCCGCGATAGACCGTGATCAGGTTGGCCTCCCTGCGCTCGATCGGGGTCGGGGCAGCGTTGACATCCGCGATGCTGCGAAGCGCCAGTGCAAGTGTTCCTGTCTGCCGCGCTTTCGTCAGCAGTTCGGTCATCTCCGGCCTCAGTTCCAGCGTGGCAGTCTTGCCGACCACAACCTTCTGGCCGTTCTTCTCCTCGATGGTTTGATCGATCGCAAGAACGCGCACGTTGTTGAGAATGATCTCCGAAACGATAGTGTCGGTGTTGTTGCCACGGTCCTGCCGCTTCTCGTGGCGGGTCAGGATGACGTCGACGTGGTCGTTCGGAAGAATGAAGCCGGATGCGCCGCTCTCGAGCGAAATTTCAGTGGAGATCGCACGCATGCCCTGGGGCAGGATCGCCGCCATGATCCCGGAGCTGGGGCCCTTGACGAGCTTCAGCTCACGGATCGGTTCGCCGCCGATGAAGGGCGAGCGCGCGATCGAGCCGGCGAACTGCGTCAGCGCGTCGGGTCGGTCGCCGCGACGGATGAAGCTCGCGCTTGAGGCGTTGGCGCTGGGCCAGGTCTGCCATTGCAGATCGTCGGAGGTCACGGTCTGGCCGAGTGGGATGTCGTTTTTCGCGACCAGCACGTCCACGGTGTCAATCGGGACCGCCGCAGCCTGAACGACCGGCTTGGGTTCTGAGCTGTTCAACAGCCAGATCGCAAGCCCGCCGGCGGCGACCGAAATAACCAAAACGATGATACGCGCCGTATTCATACGCCAGACTTTCCGTACTCTACTCCGGGACGTCTACAAGCCGGCAATAGCGATACGCAGTGGAGCCGGCGCCCGACGCGCCAACTCTGGACCGAATTGGTGAACGAACTGCAAATGGCGCAGGGCCGCGCCGCCTTCGGACCCTATTGCAGGAACGGGTGCACGAACTGGCCGCCGAAGCCTGCCGGAATCTTCTCGTCGTCGACGCCGTAGCGCTGCGGCAGCTGGCCTTCCGGCATCCGGAACGTCCCGAACAGCAGGTCCCACAGCGGGAAGGTGCCGGCGAAATTGGTGTTGCCGCCTTCGGCCAGCGGGGTGTGGTGCCAGCGGTGGAACACCGGCGTCGCGATCACGTATTTGAACGGACCGAACGTCCAGTTCAGGTTGGCGTGGACGAAGGCCGAATGGAACATCGTGAACGGGCCGACCCACACCATGACGTTGGGCGAAATCCCCGCCAGCAGCAGGATCACGTCGACCGCGATGGTGCCGAGGAACAGGTTCACCGGGTGGAAACGCGCTGCCGAAATCCAGTCCAGCTCTTCGGGCGAATGATGGATGGCGTGATACTTCCAGAAGTCGCCGCCGTGAAACACGCGATGCGCCCAATACAGCATGAAGTCGGACAGCACGATGAACAGCAGCCCCTGCACCGCCAGCGGCAGCCTGGACAGCGGCCCGTGGCCATTGTCGTAGAAGGCGATCAGTTCGTCGGCGCCCTTGACGTTGAAGATCACGGCGGCCCCGACCACGAGCAGGCCGATGCGCAGGGTGCGCCCGAACAGCGGCACGAAGAACCAGTAGCAGATGTCGGTGACGAGGTCCTGCTTGTGCCACCACGGCGTGCCGGGATTGCACGCCCAGACCTTCGAGAGCACCGAAAACACGATGGCCAGGATGATCGTGATCGGCAGGACCTTCAGCAGGGTCTCGCCCAGCATCATTACAACGTCGATCACGAGGTTTGGCATGGCGTCCTCATACTTTATCTATGCACTCTATCTATGCGCGTTCCCTGAATACGCCGGCGGCCTTAAGGGGCAGTGAACCGCCGGGGCCCGGCCGTTGCGCCCGGCGACGATCTCGTATGCCGCATCCGCGCAGCCAATCCGGGCGACGCCGTTAAGGCCCTGTTTACTCTGCCGTCGAAGGCGCCCCGATGGCCGAATTTCTCGTATGCGAATTAACTACGCCGCAAGTGTCGGCCCATATGGTCGGTGCCATGGTCCGGCAAGCGAATTGCTGCCGAAGCCAAGATCTTGATTTCGACAGCACGCAGCTACATGGAGCCAACTATGAAGAATCTTCTCGCCCGTTTCGTGAAAGACGAGTCCGGCGCCACCGCGATCGAGTACGGTCTCATCGCTGCCGGCATTTCCCTTGCCATCATCGCGGCCGTCAACTCGCTCGGCACCGCGTTGAGCTCGAAGTTCGCCGCCATCAGCTCCTCGCTGAAGTAAGCGGTACGCGCCGCCATTCTGACGAAGGCTCCGGGTCTCCGGAGCCTTCGGCGTTTCGGATGCAGCCCCGGCCACCGGCCGGTCCGCGGCAGGTGATGTGTCTCCGATGGCTCCACGCGCGCACGGCCCCTCGCAGCCTGAGGGCTTTTTCATCCGCCTGCAGCGCCGCGACGACGCCGCGAAGATCGTCTGCGCGACCCTGCTTCTCGGCATCGCAATACTGGCCTTGCGCATCGCCAGCATCTGGTGAGTCGGCAGCTCTGCTCGATCTGTTCGCGGCACGGCGGTATCGCTCGCCGCGGCAGCATCACTAAAGGCCTGCTGGCCGACATTTCAACTTAACCCGGCCTTAGTGTTATTTTGCGAACGTTCGCCGGACCAGGTGTTCGACGAACGTGAGTAGCGTGCCATGCGTCTGCGGTCTTGTCTTGTCCGCCTAGCCTCCGCAGCTGCAGCGGCAACAGTGACCATCGGACTCGGCGGCTGCCAGACGATGACAAGCTCGCCGGACGCCCTGCCCGACATCACCGGATCGATCGGCACGAAGTCCGAAACAAGCTCAGATCCCAATCCGCAGCATGCGTCGGACGATGCTGCCGACCGATACCGGGCCAATCCGCAGGACCCGGACGCGGTCCTGGCCTATGCGCGGAACCTGCGCCGGAACGGCCAACGCCAGCAGGCCGTTGCCGTGCTCGAAAAAGCCACCCTGCTTCATCCTGGAGACAAGGCGCTGCTGGGCGGCTATGGCCGCGCGCTGGCCGACAACGGCGATTTCAAGAAAGCCTTCGATGTGCTCGGGCGCGCCCATACGCCGGACAATCCGGATTGGCGGATCCTCTCCGCCCAGGGAACCGCTCTCGATCTGCTCGGGCGGCATGAGGAGGCGCGACGCTACTATGAAAGCGCCCTGCGGATCGCTCCGGACGAGCCGACGGTGCTTTCGAACCTGGGGCTCTCCTACCTCTTGTCCAAGGACCTCCAGAAATCGGAATCGACCCTGCGCAAGGCTTACGACCGCGGCAATCCCGATCCGCGCGTCCGCCAGAATCTCGCGCTGGCGCTGGGTCTGCAGGGCAAGTACGCGGAGGCCGAAACCCTCGTCAAGGTCGACTTGCCTGCGGACAAGGCAAAGGCCAATGTCGTTTACCTCAAGAAGATGCTCGCGGGCGGGCGTTACAGCGCGAGCAATGCGGCGACCGGGAATCAAGTCGACGAGGAACCGGCGGCTGCGCCAGCCTCGAACGCCGGACAACACCGTGGCGACGGGAAACGCTCGAACTCGCCATCGTGAACGGCTGCGGAGGGTGCCCGACAGCCGCGCCCATTTTCAGCGTCCCGCTATAGCTCCCGATCCGCTGCGCCGCACCCCGCGAGGCGCTATTTTGATCGCAGCTTGCCGAGCAGCGGCGAAAAGATCGATTTGCGCCGTTTCTTGATCTTGCTGCCGGTCAACTCCTGCCCGAGCTGCAGAAACATCCCGACCGTCCGATGGTTGGATGCTACTTGCTCAATCATCTGTCCATTGTTCGCCGCGGCGCCAAACAGTCGCGGCTCGAACGGGATCGACACGACGGGATTGACCTCTATCGCCTTCGCGAACTCCCTGGCGCTGATCTCGGGGCGTTTCGGGACGCCAACCTGGTTCAGGCAGTAGAGCGGGGGCCGGTCGTTGGGCCGGGATGCCCGCAGCATGGACAGCAGATTCTTGGCATTCCGCAGATTGCTGAGGTCGGGCGCGGCCACGATCAGGATATCGTCTGCACCGACCAGCGCGCGCCTGGTCCATCCGGACCACTGGTGCGGAACATCGAGAATGATGCAGGGGATCGATGCGCGCAGGGTATCGAACACCGAATCGAACGCCTGCTCTCCGAAATCATACACCTGATCCAGCTTCACCGGCGCCGCCAGCAGGCTGAGATGATCGGTGCATCTTGACAGCAGGCGATCGACAAAAGCGGTATCGACGCGTTCGGGCGAAAATACTGCGTCGGCAATCCCCTGGGGGGGATCCTGATTGTAGTCGAGGCCCACGGTGCCGAACGCAAGATCGAGGTCGGCGACCACACAGTCGAGCGCAAGATCGCGCGCAATGGTCCAGGCGACATTGTGAGCGACCGTCGATGCGCCGACGCCGCCCTTGGCGCCGACGACCGCGATGACTCGGCCGACCGCCCGCTTCTCAAACGAATACAGTTTGCAGATCGACCGAACGACATCGATCGGACCGATCGGCGCCATGACATAGTCGCTGACGCAGCGCTGGACGAGTTCGCGATACAGCAGCACGTCGTTGGGGCAGTTGATCACCACAACGCGGGTCCCTGAATCGCAGCAATTGGCGAGTTGATCGATGCCGTTTATGATGTCGTCTTGCGCTTCCGCCTCAAGCACGATCACATTCGGGGTCGGCGCCTCCCGAAATGTCTCGATCGCGGCCGCGATGCCGCCCATATAGACCTTGACATGAGCCTTGCCGAGCCGTCGATCCTCGGCGGCGGCCTGCACGGCCGCAGCTGCTGCTTCCGTCAAGCAAAACGCCTGCACCGATACGCGCGGCGCGGGCGCGATATGCTCGTCCCCATCCGCGATCGAGAAATGGTCTTCCTTGCGGCGGTAGTACTTGGTCATTTGCCCAGATCGCTGAGTTTGGCTTTCTCCGCATCGGGATACGATGTGGCCGTCGATTCACCCTTGCGATATTTGTCGAATGCGATGTTGCGCCGTGACGTATAGGCCGCCGTTTCCGCACGCGGCTGCACCAGATCGGACGGGTTTGCCACCATCGCCGCGATATTGCGTTGCACCGCGCAGCCGAAGTTGTGATAGGGCCGGTTTTCGAAATAGCTCGGATTGTCGATCGACGGCCCAAGATCCGCCGGCCATACGCCGCAGGGCCCGGCTTCCGCGACGATGCGCGGATAGGTCAGCCGGATGGTCGCGAACACGCGGGGATCGGCCGGAGAATAATAGTGCACCCTGACGCCGCGCGGAGGGACGCCCGCGGCGGCGAGAACAGCCTGGACATCCCGCGCCGAATCCTTGGCGACGCGGGCATTCGGCGTGTTGGTCGGTACATCGATGACGATTGCCCCGGTACCCTCGCGAAGCCAAGATTGAGCGACACCCGCCACGTCGGAGCGCTGCGTCTCGCTGAGGCCGCCGCGCCCGATGCCGACGAAGATCTCGGTAGTGGTGGTGGCTTCCTCGATCACGATCGGGTGCCGCTGACGATAGTCGCTGGGAATGCTCGCGGCCATGGCATCGTGGGTGGTCTCGTTGCACCCGCCCAACAAAATCGACGACGCCCCCATCATCACGACTGCGAATGCACGATGCCAGAACCTGCGAGCGGGCATCCGACCAGCGCCCAATTCCTCTTCCATTCGCTTCGCCATCGCCGTTGCCCCGCGTCAGTCCGTGATGAAGCCGAAGTTGCCGCTGTACACCCCGGCTTGGTCGTCGCGGCGGGGGACGCCATAGATCCGGTTGATGCTGCCCAGCAGCACCGATTGAATGTCTGCCGCGTCGGCAAAGCCGTCATCGGGGCGCGAAAGCTCCTTCTGTGCGACCGCCCTCACCACAAGCGGCGTTACCAGCACCATCAGCTCCGTCTCGCGGTTGACGTAGTCGCGGCTGCGGAACAGCGTTCCCAGCACCGGCAACTCCGCCAGACCAGGCAACCCGTTGATGGCCTGCTTGGTCTGCTCCTGGATCAGGCCCGCCAGCGCCATCGACCCGCCTGATGGGATTTCCAGTGTCGTTTCGGCCCGCCGGGTCTTGACCGACGGCACGACTATGGAATTCGTGACCCCATTGTTGTTGATAGCCTGGGTCAGCGTAATGGCATTGTCGTTGGAAATCTCGGAAACTTCGGTCATCACGCGCAGGCTGATCCGACCTTCCGACAATACGACCGGCGTGAAGTTGAGCGAGATGCCGAACTTCTTGTAGCTGATCTGGGTCGTGCAGATATGCGTGACGGGGTCGCAGGAATAGCCGGCCGGAACCGGAAATTCACCGCCGGCGACAAAGGAAGCGGACTCCCCCGAAATCGCGGTCAGGTTCGGCTCCGCGAGCGTGCGGACGACACCGGCGCTCTCCATCGCGCGCAGGGTGGCGGTCACCGACGGGACGCCGTTGACCGGAGCGAACGACGCCGACGCGGCGTTGCTGGAGACCAGCGGTTGGCCCAGAGCCGTGAACGGGTTCGAGTTGTTGAAGTTCACGACCGCGGTGCCGTAATTCATGCTTGCGCTGAGATCAATGCCCAACTGCTTGATGATGTCGCGCTGCACCTCGGCGACCGACACCTTCAGCATCACCTGGTCGCGGCCTCGAACCGAGATGCCGTTCACGACCTTTTCGGCTCCACCCACCAGCCGCGCGGCGATCTCGCCCGCCTGCTGCGCTTCGACCGGGCTTTGAACGGTGCCGGACAACACCACGCTGTCGCCCAGGCCCTCAATCCGGATATTGGCGTTTGGCAGCGTCTGCCTCATGGCGGCGCGAATTCCGTTCATGTCGCGCTTGATGGCAATATCATATGAGGCGATCGCCTGCCCGTCGGCGTCGAAGAATACGACGTTGGTCTGCCCGACTCCCACGCCGATGATGTAGGCCCGCGTCGGGGACCGTATCACGGCGTTTGCAATCTTCGGATCGGCGACCAACATATCCTTGGCTTCGTGAGGCAGATCGATCACGGCCGACTTGCTCACGCCCAGCTCCATGAACCGCGTGTTCAACGATCGGTTCACTGCGGCTGTCGCCGATTCCCGGAGTTCAGTCGCCAGCACCGTCGTAAAGACGGAATTGGTCGCCAGCGTCGCAATGGTTGCGACGGATAAGATGCGGACTGTGCGGCTCCACACCGATCGTCGATTTGCCCTGCAGTCCATATCACGCAACTTTCAGACTTCTTGTGGAGCGCGTCGCAGTCACGACGTGAACAAGCTTGTCTTTTGGTATTGCCAGCCATTCCTCAAAGCATGATTAAGCGAGCGCCGGGGCAGCGGCCGCTAAGCGCGATTCGCCGCATCGATGGCGGATAATCCGCCGCCCTTTGATGTTTATGGTTAATCAAGTTTGTCAATTGCGCTCTGCCCGCGCTCGATAATCGCGCCAGAGCCGCGACGCATTTCGCCGAAGCGACGACGACGGCACGACAAGACAAACCGGATGCTGATGCAGATGACGAAAACTGCAACCGGCCGAAGCGATGCAGGCTTCAGGGCCTCTTTTCATACGCATCGAATTTGCGCAATTGCATTCGGTCTCCATTTACGCTGCCACTGAAGAGTCCCGATCGGACGATAATTCCGCGCTCGGATTAACCACGACGTTATACCCGGGACATATGGTGGAGGCATGGCTACAGCGAGCTGCGGTTGCCAGAGTTGGTCGTCGTTTCGACAGTCACGCATACACATGGAGCCCTCTATGAAAAATCTCATTGCCCGTTTCGTGAAGGACGAATCCGGTGCGACCGCGATCGAATACGGTCTCATCGCGGCCGGCATCTCGCTGGCCATCATCGCGGCGGTCAACTCGCTCGGCACCGCGCTGAGCTCGAAATTCGCCGCCATCAGCTCTTCGCTGAAGTAAGCGGCCTTGCGGTCACCTGACGAAGGCTCCGGTATTCCCGGAGCCTTCGGCGTTTCCCGGGGGCAGCGGCCCGCGACCCGCTACGGCGCGGTGCGACCGCTCAACAGGATGCGGGCGGCTTTCGCATCCCCGGCTCCCCGCCATTGTTTGACGATTGGTTCATTTCTGACGGCTACGCTGGCGCCGTGGACTTGACGTTCGCCCCGGATGCGAATGTCGGAAGCCTGGACCCAGCAACTTCGCCCTGAAAGCATGATCCTCGATCTCATCCGTTTGCTGTTCTTCCCGGCACTGATGGCCTTCGCGGCAGTCAGCGACCTCTTGACCATGACCATCTCGAACCGGGTCTCGCTGCTGCTGGTGGCCGGCTTCGCCGTCGCGGCGCTGCTGGCCGGCATGCCGATGCAGGAAGTTCTGCAGCATGGCGCCGCCGGACTGATCGTGCTGGTCGCCTCGTTCGCCTGCTTCGCCATGGGCTGGATCGGCGGCGGCGACGCCAAGATCGCGTCGGCGGCGGCGCTGTGGCTGGGATTGCCGGACCTGCTCAATTACCTGCTCTACGCCTCGCTGTTCGGCGGCGCCCTGACGCTGCTGCTGCTGCAGTTCCGGCAGTGGCCGCTGCCGGCCGCGCTCGGCAATACACCATGGCTGGTGCGCCTCCACGGCAAGGAGGAGGACATCCCGTACGGAATCGCGCTCGCCCTGGGAGCGCTACTGATCTATCCCGAGTCCGGCTGGATCAGGGCCGTCGACCTCGCCCGCTTCGCGGTGTCCTGACCGCGACTGGTGCGGTGAATTTGAAGTTCCTATCAGTTTCCCGGCTGGGTTGGTCATAGGAACTTCAAATTCAGAACCGCACTAGAAACAATATTTTGCTAGTGCTCCTTTGATTCCGAAGTTCGCATCAGAGGATACCCAGAAGGTTTGCGAACTTCGGAATTCGGAGCACTAGCCCGCCGGAACCCGGTCAGGCCCGTTCGTCGATCTGCCGCGACAGAATCGCGGAAAACTCGTCGGCGAAACCCTCCAGGCGCTGCGCCTGCCGGTTCACCTCGGAAGAGAACTTATTGTAGAAAATAGTCGCCGGAATTGCGGCAATCAGCCCGATTGCGGTGGCAAACAGCGCCTCCGCGATGCCCGGCGCCACCACCGCCAGCGAGGTGTTCTTGGAGGCGGCGATCGACTGGAAGCTCGACATGATGCCCCAGACCGTGCCGAACAGGCCGACAAAGGGGCCGGCCGAGCCGACGGTGGCCAGCACCAGCAGCCGTCGTTCCAGCCGCTCCACCTCGCGCGCGATCGAGACGTCCATCACCTTCTCGATGCGCATCTGCAGGCCGGCGAACGAGCGCGCCTGGCTCTCGAACGAGCGCTTCCACTCGCGCATGGCGGCGACGAACAGCGCCGCCATGGAATGGGTCGGCTTGGCCGACAGCCCGCGGTACAATTCCTCGATCGATTGCCCGGACCAGAACGCCTGCTCGAAGCGGTCCATCGAGCGCTTGGTGCGGCCGAACAGGATGATCTTGTCGATCGCGATCGCCCAGACCCAGACCGAACAGGTCAAAAGGCCCAGCATGACCGCCTTGACGATCCAGTGAGCCTGCAGAAACAGCGCGATCAGCGACACGTCGGCCGAAGCCGCCGGCAGCGCCGACTGCACAACGTCGGCTGGGTTCATCGAAGCTTCCCTCTCTTGTTGCGTCACGCCACCCGCGCCAGCCGGCGCCGGGCTACTGTCCAGACCGGGCGGAAACCTGTGGCTCGCCGGCCTGCCGGCGTCGCCGCAACCGCCAAATCCTGCATGTGCGTGGGAAAGCCGGCCCCAATGTCCCGCGCAACATGTCAAAACAAGGGCTGCGAACGCTGTTTCGCCATCCTGACCAAACGCTAAGCATGGTTAAGAACAGGTTACTTCGTCCGCCTGGAACCACTTTATCGGTACCATGAGAGGGGCATGGCGCCGCGGAGCGCCCGTGCCCGGTGCACCGAGCGCCAAACGCACCATTGCCCGCCTGCTTTCGCAGACGGGCAACGGCGTTCGTCAGGGGGCGTCGACGAGATCGGAAGCTCAGCCCTGCTGGGCCCCGGCCTCCGGCGGAGGGGTCGGACGGGTGCGGTGCTCCGCCATGAACTGGTCGAACTCGGCCTTGTCCTTGGCGTGGCGCAGGCGGTCGAGGAAGGTCTTGAACTCGGCCTGCTCTTCCTCGAGCCGGCGCAGCGTGTCCTGCTTGTATTCGTCGAAGGCGCGGTTGCCGCTGGAGCGGCCGAAGCCGCCGCCGAAGCCACCACCGAAGCCGCGGCTCTCCATGCGCTCGCGGACCCGGTCCATCTTCCACTGCAGGCGCTCCATCTTTTCCTGCCAGCGGTTCTCGCCGAAATGACTCCTGCAACCCATTGTTCTGCTCCCGAGCGTGAAAAAGAGAACTGCGAGGCCAAGCGGCCACCACACGATGAAGGCCAGCACCGTCAGCAAGATCCGGCCGGGGTGCCAGGCCGAGACGAAGAATTGCGGGCGCCGGTCTTCCCAGTCGGGACGGCCCCAGCGGTTGAGATGAGCAGTGTCGGACATGAGCCTCTCCACTCGGTGGATTGCTAACGTGAATGTAAATAACATTTACATAGATAGATCATTCCGGATTTTTGTCAAGCTGGGCGCCCGCACAAATTCGTTACGGTTTTGCCGCGGCAGGCCGTTCGGTCGGAAAACCGAGCCCGCGCAAATAGATCAGCACGCCCGCCTCCAGCAGGTCTTCCGGGGACATCGGCAGCTTGCGGCGTGCGGCATCGCCGCGGGCGAACAGCGAGGCGACGCCGTGCGACATCGACCAGATGTGCAGCGCCACCATCAGCGCCGGCGGCCGCGCCACGCCCGGCGGCGCCAGCGCCGCCAGCCGCTCCGCGGTCGCGCGAATCACGGCGAAGGCGCGCTCGCTGGCGGCCAGCAGCGCCGCGTTGCCGTCGAGCGGCAGGCCGGATTCGAACATCGCCGAGTAGAAGGCGGGCTCGTCGCGGGCGAAGGTCAGGTAGGCGCGGCCCAGCCGCTCGAACGCCGTGAAGGTGTCCGGCCGGCCGTCGTCCCAGGCGGCGGCGAGCACCTTCTCGAACTGCTCGAAGCCGCGCTCGGCCACGCTGGAAAGCAGCTCGTCGCGATCGCGGAAATGCCGGTAGGGCGCGGCCGGGCTCACGCCCGCGGAGCGCGCCGCTTCCGCGAACGTGAAGCCGCCGGGGCCCTTCTGGGCAATCAGGTCGAGCGCGGCCTGCAGCAGCGCCTCTATCAGATTGCCGTGAAGATAGCCGCGCTCGGGGCGGCCGGATGGTTTGCGCCAACTCATGTGAATAGCTCTTACATGAGTTGGACGGGCGCGTCACGACAGGGGTTGTGCGAAAAAATTCCGCGCCGGTCAGCCGGCCATGTCAGCCGGCCATTTCAGCCAGCCTTGCACACCAGGTCTACGAGCCGCGCGCAGCGCGCCTCCAGCTCGGCACGCGGAAATCGCGCGCGGGACCGCACCGCCAGCGTGACGATCATGGAGCTGACCAGCTGCACCATCAGCTCCTGGTCGGTGTCGGGCGGCAGTTCGCCGCGCTCGATGGCCCGCTTGAACAGGCCGGCGATGGCCTTGTCGGTCCTGCCGAGCGCGCCCTGCACCGTCTCGCGGATCTCGGCATCGGCCATCGCCTCCGACCCCGCCGTCATGATCGTGAAGCAGCCCTGCGGCCCGTTGTGGCCCGCGGTGTAGAGGTCGAGCGCGGTGGCAAAGATCGTTTGCAGCGACTGCCGCAGCGTCAGCGCCGGATCGAACGCGCGGGCGAAGCGCTCCAGCACTTCGGCGCGGTAGCGCGCATAGGCTTTGAGAAACAGCTCCCGCTTGTCGCCGAACGCGCTGTAGAGGCTCGGGCGGTTGATGCCCATGGCCGCGCTGAGGTCGTCGAGCGAGGTTGCGGCGAAGCCGGTGTCGCGAAACGTCTCCAGCGCGCGCGCCAGCGCCACATCGGGCTCGAACGCGCGCGGCCGCCCGCGGCGGCGCGGCGGCGCGCCGTCGGTTGCCGGGGTCGGCGGGCGCTTCGAGGGCGCGCGCGGCTTTTTTTGTACCATTTCGTATAAAATACCTTGACCGGATCTATTTTATGCAGGACGGTACAAAAATCAACCGCCGGGACTGCCCGGAAACCGAAGCCCCTGACCAGG
Source organism: Xanthobacteraceae bacterium (assembly GCA_052326245.1). GTDB lineage: Bacteria > Pseudomonadota > Alphaproteobacteria > Rhizobiales > Xanthobacteraceae > Bradyrhizobium_A. The sequence goes on from JBKQQE010000147.1 coordinate 12,316, forward strand.
AGACGCGTCCATGGACCTCTACTTCTCGCCCCTCGCCTGCTCAATGGCCACCAAAATCGCGTTCTACGAAGCCGGCGCCACGCCCGGCTTTCTCGAGGTCGATCCCAAGACCAAACGGGTGCTGGCCGACAATTCCGACTACTACGCGATCAACCCGCTCGGCCTGGTGCCGGCGCTGCGCACCGACGACGGCGAGATCCTGACGGAAAACGCCGCGATCCTGCAATATGTCGCCGACCGCTTTCCCGAGGCCGACGTCGCGCCCGCGGGCGGCGCGGAGCGCAGCCGGCTGCAGCAGTGGCTCTGCTTCATCGGCACCGAGCTGCACAAGGGCCTGTTCGTGCCGCTGCTCGACCGCAAGGCCGGCGACGACGTCAAGGCCTATACGCTCGCCAAGCAACTCTCGCGGCTGGCCTATCTCGAGCGCTATCTGGAAGGCCGCGACTACCTGCTCGACCGCTTCAGCGTCGCCGACGCCTATCTCGCCACCGTGCTGAACTGGAGCATGGCGACGCCGATGATCGACTTCAACGCCTACCCAGTGGTGAAGGCCTATCTGGCGCGGATGCGCGCGCGCCCGAGCATCGCCCGCGCGCTGGCCGAGGAACTCGAGCTCTACAAGGCCGAAATGGCGCGCCACAAGGCGGCCTGACCGGTTTGGTGGCTGTCGCGCCTCACGGGGACGACAGCCGCTGCCGCGACAGCGCCAGCGTGCGCGTAAACACGCCGCTGTCGTCGAGCGCGCGCGTCAGCACCAGCGCACCCTGGATTTCCAGCACGGTCTGCTCGGCCTTGCGGCGGGCCTCGGCCTTGGCGTCGCCGCGCCGGCGCAGCGCCGCCGCGAGCGCGTCGATCCAGCCGACGAAATAGCCCCGGATCGCCTTCGCGAAGCTGTCGCGCGTGGCGTCCAGCGCCATGGCGCCGACCAGGCAGACCCGGCCGCCGGAGCAGAAATAGCCATCGACGGCGTCGAACATCGCCACGATCGCCCGGTCGGGATCGCCGGCGCGCCGCAGCGGCGCGTAGACGTGCTGCGCGAACCAGGCGTCGACATGGCCGAGCACTTCGGCCGCCATCTCTTCCTTGCCGCCCGGAAAGAAGTTGTAGAGGCTGCCCTTGCCGAGCCCGGTCGCCTCCGAGATCAGGCTGAGCGTCGTGCCCTCGTAGCCGTGAGCGCGGAACACTTCCGCCAGCAGCGGGATGACGTCGGCGCGCTCGGCGATGAGTTTCACCATACGGGCCTCCTCCATGTGTTCGTCATGGCCGGGCTTGACCCGGCCATCCACTCTTGAATCTTGCCGATCCGGCCATAGAGTGGATGCGCGGGTCAAGCCCGCGCATAACAGAGAAAAGATTGCAGCCTCGGTTACCGCGGGTCGTCTCCGAGACCCGGATAATCCTGCGGCCGCGGCCCCGGCGCCGGCCAGCGAAAGCGGCGTTCGCTCTCGCCGATCGCCACGTCGTTGATGCTGGCCTCGCGACGCCGCATCAGGCCGGCGTCGTCGAACTCCCACTGCTCGTTGCCGTAGGAGCGGTGCCACTGGCCGTTCGCATCGTGCCACTCGTACTGGAAGCGCACCGCGATGCGGTTGCTATAGAACGCCCACAGGTCCTTGATCAGGCGGTAGTCCAGCTCGGTCGCCCATTTGCGGGTGAGAAACGCGACGATGGCAGCGCGGCCTTCGAGGAATTCCGAGCGGTTGCGCCAGCGGCTGTCGGCCGTATAGGCGAGCGCGACCCGCTCCGGGTCGCGCGAATTCCAGGCGTCCTCGGCCATGCGGGCCTTCTGCGCGGCGGTTTCGCGCGTGAACGGGGGCAGCGGCGGGCGGGACATCGGCGGGCTCCTGGGTTATTGTACCTTTCGGTACGTCTTGTACCATTAGGTACAACAGCCGATACCGAACCGCAAGCCCGGCGCGGGCCAGGATGGGACGGCTCATTGAAGGGAAAGCGGCGTCAGTCCGCGAGGTCTGCCATCATGGCGATCCGCAGCGGCTTCGGGATCGGCCGCGCCCGGCCGCCGGCGACGAAGGCAACCTTGACCCGCGCCTCCACCAAGAGCTCGGCGCCGCGCCGCACCTGCTGGTGCAGCGTGATCGAGGCACCCTTCACCTCGTGCGGCGAGGTGATCACTTCCAGCAGGTCGTCCATCCGCGACGGCTTCAGGAATTCGAGCTGCATGGCGCGGACCACGAAGGCGAAGCCCGGCGCCTCGGCATGGGCCTCGGCGAACAGCGCATGCTGGTCGGCACCGAGCAGGCGCAGGTAGTTGGTACGGCCGCGCTCCATGAAGCGCAGGTAGTTGGCGTGGTAGACGATGCCGGAAAAATCGGTGTCCTCGTAATACACCCGCACATGCATGCGGTGCCGGCCGTCCACGATCCGGCCATCGAGCGCGGCGGCGTCCGCCGCGGCAGAGGCGTCATGCGCGGGCTTCATTCGTCGGTGCCGCCGCCGAACAGGCCGAACTGCGACGGATCGCGCGACGGCTCGGCGAGGCCGAGGTGGCGGAACGCGTGCGAGGTCAGGAGCCGCCCGCGCGGCGTGCGCTGGATCAGCCCGCACTGCAAGAGATAAGGCTCGATGATGTCCTCGATGGCGTCGCGCGGCTCCGACAGCGCCGCCGCCATGGTCTCGACCCCGACCGGCCCGCCGCCATAGTTCAGCGCGATGGTGGAGAGGTAGCGCCGGTCCATGGCATCGAGCCCGGCGGCGTCGACCTCGAGCGCCCGCAGCGCCTTGTCGGCGATGGCGCGATCGATCGAGGTGGCGTCGGCGGCGGAGGCGAAATCGCGCACCCGGCGCAACAGCCGGCCGGCGATGCGCGGCGTGCCGCGCGCCCGCCGCGCGATCTCGTTGGCGCCGTCGGGGGTCATGCCGATATTGAGCACCCGCGCGCCGCGGGTCACGATCTTCTCCAG
>JBKQQE010000148.1:0-9725 GCA_052326245.1 Xanthobacteraceae bacterium
CGGCAGCGAACGGCTGCTCGACGACTGGCAGAGCGGGTTCACCCATTTCGGTTCGCCCGGCTGGCTGCTGCAGCGGCCGGACAGCGAGAAGGCCGCGGTGCACGGGATCTTCCCCGACCTCGCTCCGCTGGCGGCGGCGATCGGCGGCGATCCGTACCGCCGCGAAGCCGTGATGGCGGAAAAGCATGTCGACGCGCTGGTGACCGTCACCGGCATCGGCCGCAAGAAATGCGTCATTCTCGATCTCGATGGCACGCTGTGGCCGGGCGTGCTGGCCGAAACCGGAAGCCCGTTCGCCTGGAGCCCAGAGGTCAGCGGCGGCTTCTCCTATATCGGTCTGTATTTCGGCCTGCACGAGGCCCTGTTGTGCCTGAAGAAGCGCGGCGTCGTACTTGCCTGCGTCAGCAAGAACGACGAGGCGACGGTTCGCGAATTGTGGACCTATCCCGACCACTATCCGGTCGACCGCCTGCTGAAACCCGACGATTTCGTCAGCTGGCGCGTCAACTGGGACGACAAGGTCGGCAATATCCGTTCCATCGTCGAGGAGTTGGGATTCGCGCCTGAGAGCTTCATCTTCATCGACGACAACCCGGTCGAGCGCGACCGGGTTCGCCAGCGGCTTCCCGAGGTGGAAGTCTGGGGCGAGGACCCCTTCCTGCTGCGCCGGCGACTGCTCAACGATCCGCGGCTGCAGCTGCCGGTCATCACCGCGGAGGCGGCCGCGCGAAGCGAGCTCGTCAAGGCCGAGATCGGCCGCCAGCACTTGCGCGCCGAAACGCTCGATGAGGCGAAATATATCGAATCGCTCGAGCTGGTTTGCCGCTGCGAGCGGCTCGCCGCCTCCTCGCCGCGCATCCCGCGGGTGGAGGAGCTGTTCCAGCGCACCACCCAGTTCAATACCTCCGGCCGCAAGTTTTCGACCGGTGAGCTCGCCGACTTAGCCGGGCGCGCCGACGCCTGCGTGCTCGCGCTCGACGTCTCGGACCGTTTCGGGGACTACGGCATGGTGGGCGCTGCGGTCATCGCCGGCGACGAAATCCTGCAACTGGCCATGAGCTGCCGGGCGCTGGGCATGGGCGTCGAGCACGTCTTCATGCGCCACGTGCTGGAAGCGGCCGGCGGGCACGGCGCGGCCGTGCGCGGCCGCATCGTCGTCACGCCGCGCAATGTTCCGGTGCGCCACCTCTTCCGCGACAGCGGGTTTACCGAAACCGAGCCCGGCGTGTGGGAGTACCGATGCCAGGCTGCGGCGTGAACCGATGCAGTTCCACGCATGCTGCGCCAGCGGCCGCGCCGGGCGATTTAACCAACCGTTAACCATGGCTTGCATAGCCTAGACTTCCCAATTGGCTTATCTCGGAGCGACCCATGTCCGATTCAGCAGCCTGTGGCCCTCGCGTCATTCTGGGCGACCCGGTGCCGTGGTTCAGCACGCAGCTGGTGACCGGCGGCGGCTTTGACCTTCATGTCAGCGCGGGGCGGTGGGTCGTTCTCGCCTTTCTCGGCGATCCGGCCGAGCCGCGCGCCAGCGTCGAGCTCAACGCGCTGTTGAACAACGCCGCGCTCCTCAATGAAGACCACATGATTCTCGGCTGCGTCTGCACGCGGCCGCCCGGCAATATCGAGGAACTCGCGGCGATCACCAGCAACGCGCTGTTCTTCATCGCCGACTATGATGGCGCCATCAGCAGGCAGTTCGGTGCCTACGGGCAGCCGCGCACGGTGGTGCTGGACTCGATGCTGCGGGCGATCGCCGATATCGGCTGGGACCATCCGCAGGGCCATGCCGATACGATCGGTGGCCTCCTGCGAACGCTGCCGAAGGTCGACGACTCCGCCGGCGTGCCGATGGTGCCGCCGGCCCTGCTGCTGCCACGCGTGTTCGGGTTCGACTTCTGCGACTTTCTGATCCGGTTCTACGAGCAGCAGGGCGGCAAGGAATCCGGCTTCCAGTTCGACGTCGCGGGCAAGACCACGACGCTGCTCGACTGGAGATTGAAGCGCCGCAGCGACGTCCCGTTGCTCGCCCCCGAAATCGATACTCTCGTCCGCGGCTATGTCGGGCGCCGGCTGGTGCCCGCGATCGAGCAGTTCTTCCAGTTCAAGGCGACGCGGATGGATCGTTGCATCGTGGCGTGCTACGATAGCGGAGTCGGCGCGCACTTTCACCGTCACCGCGACAATGTCAATGCCGGGGCGCAGCACCGGCGCCTTGCGCTGTCGATGAACCTCAACAGCGACTTCGAGGGCGGCGACGTGATCTTTCCCGAGTTCGGCAGAAAGCGTTATCGAACGCCCGAGGGCGGGGCGATCGTGTTCTCGTGCGGCGCGTTGCACGAGGTGACGCCGGTCACGCGCGGGCGGCGCTACGCCTTCCTGGCCTTCATGTACGGCGAAGAAGACGTGAAAACACGCATCGCCAACAATGCGCGTCTGCATGAAGGCGAACTGCAGTACACCGGCGAGCGTGACAGGATCATTCCGGAACAGGCGCCCGCGGTCGCAATGCCGGCCGTCGCATAGCAGCATCAACCACGATACGCGGGCGGGGGCGTCTGCTCGCGTCGCCTTCAGTCAGAGTCAGTGCGGATGTCAATGCAAGAGACCATCGCGGAGCGCGCGCCGACGCCGGGATCGGGTCAGCTCGCCGTCGGGCCGGCCGCGATCGCGGATCGCATCGGCTTCGCCAAATTGACCAAGATGGCGTTCGACGGGATCAGCCTGGTCCCGCTGCGCGATGACCTGATGGATCAGGTTGCCGACGGCACCGCCGGCGCCGGCGTCGGGCTCGATCTCTCCCTGATCGCGCAACTGCTCGGCGACAAGCGGGCCGGGCTGTTGATGCAGGCCGAGATCCTCGCCTTTCACAGGATCTTTCGCACCCCGTGCGCCGCGGCGCAGCCGCGGCTGAGGGGTCTGGCGCTCGCCGCCGCCATTGATATGGGCGGCAATACGCCGATCGAGTTCCTGCTGGAGGGCTCGGATGTCGAGCTCACCACGCTCTACGTCGTGCCGGGGGCCGGGTTTCCGGAGCCGCTGCCGCCGCACGACGTTGCCATCGTCGTGGCCTCCGATTCCGCGGAATGCCGGGACGCGCTGCGCGACATCGATCGCGTGGCTGCGCAATGGCCGCGGCCGCTGCTGAACCCGCCGCGCCTTATCGGCAATCTCGACCGCGACAAGCTGCATCGGCTGCTGCGCGGCGTCGACGGCATCGACATTCCGGCGACCGTGGGCGTCAGCCGCGCCCGGCTGGCCGCGGCCGCGCACCCGACCGAGATCCTGCCGGACGTCGCCCCGGGCGGCGGCGGTCCGGTCATCATCCGTCCGCGGGGCTCGCATGCCGGCGTCGGACTGGCCAAGATCGACGACGGCGCCGCGCTGCATCGCTATCTTGCGCAACGCCCCGAGCAGGACTTCTTCGTGTCGCGCTTCGTCGACTATTCCGGCGCGGACGGCCTGTTCCGCAAATACCGGCTCGCGGTGGTCGACGGCCGGCCCTACGCCTGCCACATGGCGATCGCCGACCGCTGGGACATCTGGTATCTCAACGCCGGCATGGCCTTCAGCGACGCCAAGCGTCGCGAAGAGGCGGCCTTCATGCGGAATTTCGACACCGAATTCGCCGCGCGCCATCGCCACGCGCTGCAAGGCATGAGCGCGCGTATCGGGCTCGACTACTTCACCGTCGACTGCGCCGAGAACCGCGACGGCGAGCTGCTGGTGTTCGAGGCCGACAACACCGCCGTCGTGCACAACATGGATTCGCCGGAGCTGTTTCCCTACAAACCGCCGCAGATGCGGCTGATCTTTGACGCTTTCGTGCGGATGCTGGGTGACCGCGCCGAGCGGCAGCGAACGACCGCGGCATGACGGGCGCCGCGTCGAGGCGCGAGGCGCCGGCCGCGAGGCGGTGCGCGCGGACGTGACGGGATGCCGGTTCAGGCGGGAACCCGCCGAACCGTGAATGTGTGTCGAAGTGCGACGTCGCCAGGCGAATCCGGTGACGGATTGTTGCGAATCGGCGGATGCTGGATGGTCGATGGCGATCGGCGACGGTTTGCCGCTCGAGCCCAGGAAAGGTGACAGCGATGGCGCTGAAAGTTGAGTTGAAACCGTTCGAGCGGATCATCATCGGCGAGAGCCTGATCACCAATTCCGAAACGCGGACGACGTTTCTGATCGAGGGCGAGGCGCCGATCCTGCGCGAGAAGGATATCCTTACCGCCGAGACGGCCAACACGCCGGTGAAGCGGCTCTATCTCTGCATCCAGATGATGTATCTGGAAAAGAACATCCCGAAATACCAGGATCTCTACATGGATTTCGTCAGGGATCTGCTTGAGAATCAACCGAATTTTCGAAAGTCGATCGAGACCGCGAGTAAGCTAATCTTAAGCGGTTCTCTTTATCATTCGCTAAAAGAAGTGCGGAAGATGATAAAGCGCGAAGAGGAGCTTTCGAGGTGAGGCATGTCTAATTCTGCTGCTCAGGCCTATACGCGCGTCGCCAATGCCACGGCGTCGCCGCGGGACACGGAAGCTCAGGCGCTGATGATGGCGGCAAACAAGCTGCAGGAAGTCGTCACCAATACCAGCCTTCCCGCGGAGCGCGTGACCCACGCGTTGATGTTCAATCGCAAGCTCTGGACTCTCTTTCTCAGCGAGGCGCTGCGCGATGAAAGTCCGCAGCCGCTGGATGTCCGGCAGAAGATCGTCAACATCAGCATGTTCGTGCTGTCGCACACCATGGCGCTGCAGGTCAGCCCCCAGCGTGAGCACATCAAGCCGCTGATCGATATCAACCGCAACATCGCCGCGGGATTGAGCGGCCGGGCGTGACGGACCGCAACGCGGTCGCCACCTGAAAATCCTCACGCGGTCTGATCGTACAGGCTCTTGTCGAGCTGGACGTCGGCGAGCGCGCGGAAATAGGCGCGCGCCTGCAGCACTGCGTCATCGGGAAACTGGCTGATCACCTGGTTGGTCTGCTCGTTGATGGTCTGGTAGACGATGGTGTTCGCGGCGCGATCGATCACGACGTTCTGCGACAGATCGCTCGCCGGTCCCTGCAGGTTGTTGGCGACGGCGGCGGCGGTCGCCGGCTGTGACGGAGCTTGCGGCGTGGGGAGTTCCGTCGGGACAGCACCCGTCGTTGCGTCAGACGTTGGTCTGACGACGGGCAATGCAACCGGTACCCCTACCGGCCTGATGCTGAAGTCCGTACCCATGGCAGCCCTCCTGGCCTCCGCGAGTCAAACCCCAACCCTCTCCGGTAAGACCATAAGGCCGCCGCTCTCAACGGGAGGTTAGAAAACGCCGTTAAGCGCGCTGCAAGATGCGCGCCGGCGTTTGATTCAAAATTGAATGAAGCCGCAGCCGATCCGGCCGCCGGCCAGTCGGGCGGGTAACGAATGTCAAATCCGCTCCGCTACAGCGTGCGGCTGATCGACAGCGGCGCGGCGCGGCGCTGGTTCGGCACCGCGCGCTGGCCCGCGGCGGTATAGGTTTGCGGCATCGAGCGTTTCTGCATTTCCGCGTTGACGCCGCGGATCACGCCTTCCGACACCGCATGCGCGGTCGCGAGCACGGTCAGGTTGACCTGCAGCATGGCGCGAAAGGTGTCGTGGTGGCGATGCAGGGCCGTGATCAGGTCGGGCGAGGCCTTGGCCAGGCAATCCTTGTTGTTCCGGACATAGGCGATGATGCCGGCATAGCGCTGCGACAGTTCGGTCTTGCGGCTCTCGAGCGCCATCGCGTCGCGCAGCTTGCCGGCGCGCACCAGCGCGGTCTCGTTCTCGATCACGGTGAGCAGCGTGGTCATGACGTCCATCAGGCTTTCGGCGAGCTTGCGGACGTCGGCGAGGGAAAGGGCCGGCGCCGGTTGCGGCTTGGTCATGATGCGGCTCCCGATGAGGTGTTGGCTGTGGCCTGGCGCGTGCTGTCGGCTGCGGCCTGGTGAATGATGAGCGAGCGATAGACCTCGCTGGAAATGCCGATGCCGCCGGCTTTGGCGAAGTGCCGCGCGAACTGGTCGGTCATCATCGCCCGCCACGGGCCGGTACCGGTGGTCTCGCCGAACGGGCCGTCGCCCTTCAGGCCGCTGGTCATCTGTGAGAACATCGAGTTCAGGAACACCCCCTCGAAGTCGTTGGCGGTCTTCTGGGCCCGCTTCTGCACCTGCGGCGACACCTTGCTCAGCGCTTCGGTGAAAGCGAGATCGCGAGGCCCTTTGCCGGAATAGCCGAGCGGCAGTGACGAAACCGTGCTCATCACATCACCTCGATGTCGGCCTGGATCGCCCCGGCGGCCTTGATCGCCTGCAGGATGCCGATCAGGTCGCGCGGGCCGATGCCGAGACCGTTGAGGCCGTCGACCAGCTGCTGCAGCGAAACGCCGTCCTTGACCAGCGCCAGTTTCTTGCCTTCCTCCTGGACGCCGACCCGGCTATTGGGGGTGAAGACCGTGCGGCCGTTCGACAGCGCGTTGGGCTGGCTGACGCGGGGGCTTTCCGAGATCGTGACGGTCAGGTTGCCCTGGGCCACCGCGACGGTGGCGACGCGCACGTCGCGCCCCATGACGATGATGCCGGAACGCTCGTCGATGATGATTCTGGCCGATAGATCCGGCTCGACCTGCAACTGCTCGATTTCGGTGAGCAGGGCGACGACGTTGCCCTTGAACTCGCCCGGGATGGTCAGTTGCACGGTGGAGGGGTCGATCGGCTCCGCCGTCTTGCTGCCGAGGTAGTCGTTGACGGCGGCCGCGATCCGCTTGGCGGTCGTGAAGTCGGCGTTGCGCAGCGCCAGCCGGACGTTGGGCAGCCGGTTCAGCGCGAATTCGATCTCGCGTTCGATGATGGCGCCGTTGGCGATGCGCCCGACCGTCGGAACGCCCTTGGTCACGCTGGCGGCGGCGCCCTCGGCCGCGAAACCGCCGATCGAGAGCGAGCCCTGACCGACCGCGTAAACGTTGCCGTCGGCGCCGAGCAGCGGGGTGACGAGCAGGGTGCCGCCCTGCAGGCTCTTGGCGTCGCCGAGCGCGGACACCGTGACGTCGATCCGCGTGCCCTGGGTGCCGAACGGCGGCAGGTTGGCGGTCACCATCACGCCGGCGACGTTGCCGGTGCGGATGGTCGCGCCACGAATATTGACGCCCATGCGTTCAAGCATCGCCTGCAGCGACTGCTTGGTGAAGGGGATGTTGTTCAGGGTGTCGCCGGTGCCGTTGAGACCGACCACGAGGCCGTAACCGATGAGCTGGTTCTGGCGCACGCCCTCGATATTGGCGAGATCCTTGATGCGCGAGGTCGCGCCGGCTCCGCCGCCTGCCATCAGCAGAACGGTCATCGCCGCCAGCACCGTGAGAACTCCCCGTATCATCCTCTGCTCCCCGCTGAGGTAAGTCCGAATCCGTCCGCGGTGTGTCGCGAAGACTGCCGGATCGGGATCACTCGTGGCGCGCGCCCGATGCTCCCCATCCGCGTGCGCCAGGCTCTGATCAGCGAAAACCGTGCCAACCGCGCCTTGGCTGCAGGCTGTTGATTTCACGTTGTTTTTGTCGGGAGCGGCGGCGGCGGCGCGGCCGCGGGCGCGGCGCGAATTGCCCAACGCGGCAGATTTTGCCGAGCCCTTTACGGTCCGTTAACCATCACCGGGCGAGGCTGCGCGAACACTCCAAGGGCCGGGATGTCTGGCGGGCAGCACCATGCGAATTTACGGACCCAACGCGACGACCTTCAATTCTCCGGCCGCCAATGCGCGCCGCACTTCATCCACCGGGTTTTCGCTGCCTGAGGCGAGCGAAACCAGCGAGACTCGTAGCGCCGCGGCGCCGCGCTCGGTTAGCAGCATCGACGCGCTGCTGGCGATGCAGGGCGTGGAAGATCCGCTCGAGAAGCGCAAGCGTTCGGTGCGGCGTGGCAAGACCGCGCTCGACGTGCTCGACGATCTCAAGATCGGCCTGTTGTCGGGCGCGCTCGACGCCTCGACCGTGGCGCGACTGCGCACGGCGGCGGCCGATCTGAAGTCGAGTTCAGGCGATCCCGGCCTCGACGCGGTGCTGGCCGAGATCGAGTTGCGCGTCGAGGTCGAACTCGCCAAAGCGGGGCAATTCTAGAGCGGCCATGAGGGCCGCGGGCGCAATCTCAGAATCGAACATCAGCTGCCTCTCGCCTCACCTCGGAACGCACCCATGAACCGCCGTGGACGCAGGGCAGCTGCCGAAGGCCCCAGGACAGGCCTGAACTCGCAGACGGCGAGTACGCCCGCTGCGCTCTATGACGCCGGCCTTCAGCACATGGGCGCCGGGCGGCATCTCGACGCTCAAATCTGCTGTCAGCAAGCCCTTGCGACGGATCCGGGACACCCCGATTCCCTGCACCTCATGGGCCTGCTGTCCCTTCATGCCGGGCAGTACGAACATGCGATGGAATGGCTTGCGCGCGCGATCCGGCAAAATCCCAAGACGGACTATCTTGCGAGCCTCGGGGTTACCCTGAAGCTTGGCGGCCGGCTCGAAGAAGCTCTCAAGGTTTTCGACAAGACAGTGCAGCTCAAGCCGGACGACGCCGAATTGTGGAAGCACCTCGGCGGCGTTCTCGTAGATCTCAATCGGCGTGCCGATGCCTTGCTGAGCTACCAGCAAGCCCTCAAGCTCGACCCGCGTTGCTGGGAGGCGGCATACCAGATTGGGGTTCTCCTCCATCGGTCGGAGCGGTTCGAGGAGGCGCTTCTCCATTTCAACCTCTGCGACGAGTTGCGGCCGGATCACGCGCCGACGCTGCATCTGCGCGCACTCTCGCTGCACGGCCTGAAGCGATACGAGGAAAGCCTGGCCGACAACAGGCGGGCGCACGCGCTCGATCCGGCCGATCCTGTCGCCTGCAACAATATAGGCGACCTGCTGTCACGACTTGGTCGCCCTGAAGAGGGGCTGCAGTGGTTCGACAAGGCGCTCGCGCTTCGGCCCAATGATCTCGAAGTCCTCTCCAACAAGCGCTTCACGTTGGCGCACCTTCAACTGTCGAACGGGAATTTCGAAAGCGGCTGGGCGGCGCGCGAAGCGCGCTGGAACGCACCGGGCTATTCGACGGAGTATCCAAAATTCTCTCAGCCCAAATGGCTGGGAGGGGAATCGATTGAAGGCAAGACCATTCTCATTCATGTGGACGAGGGGTTCGGAGACACGATCCAGTTCGCGCGCTATGTGCCGATGGTTGCGGCGCGCGGAGCACGGATCATTCTTGTTGTTCAGGACGCGCTGCATTCCTTGATTTCGGGGTTGCCGGGGGTGTCGGAGTGCCTGCCATTTTCCGCGCGCCCGCTCCCGGAATTCGACATGCACTGTCCTATCATGAGCCTGCCGCTGGCGTTCGGTACGAGGCTGGAGACGATTCCCTCGCCGGCACGCCTGCCTCCGCTCGCAGCGGAGCGTGTCCAGGCCTGGAAGGATCGCCTCGGTCCCCACAACCGGTTGCGGGTGGGTCTGGTCTGGTCCGGCAATCCGAAACAAGCCAACGATCGCAACCGGTCGATGCCGCTGCGGATGTTGACCCGCCTTCTTGACGTCGAGGCGACCTTCGTGAGCCTGCAGAAAGGTCCGAGGCCCGACGACAAGGCGCTGCTGCGCGATCGAACCGACATCGTTGACTTCACGGCGCATCTCACCGACTTCGTCGAGACCGCTGCCCTGGTTTCGTGCCTCGACCTGGTGATCACCGTG
>JBKQQE010000149.1:0-4096 GCA_052326245.1 Xanthobacteraceae bacterium
TTTGGCTCGCATAGGCCGCCTCGGGCAGTTTGGTCTCCGCGCTGACGTTGAACAGCGCCTTGCGCAGCCGGTCGGAGGCGATCACGCGGGCGCCGGGCGCCACCCCGATGCGGGCAGCGATCGCCGCCGCCAGCGTCGACTTCCCGGTGCCGGAAAAGCCGCCGATCGCGACCAGCCTTGCCGGCGCCGGCGCCAGCAGCTCGCGCGCCAGCCGCAGATAGTCGCGCGCGGCCGTGAGCGCGTCGGCGCTGCCGGCCCCGTGTGTCGACTTGGCCTGGGTCGCCGTTACATGGGCGCGCACCGCGGCGCGCAGGCTCATGAACAGTGGCAGCAGCGGCAGGCCGTCGGTCTCGTCGGCATGGTCGAGGTAACGGTTGGCGAGCCAGTTGGCGCCGGCCGCCTCGCCGCGGTGCCAGAGGTCCATCAGCACGAAAGCGAGGTCATAGAGCACGTCGATAGTGGCAAGCCGATCGTCGAACTCGATGCAGTCGAACAGCGTCGGCACGCCGTCGATGAGGCAGATGTTGCGCAGATGCAGGTCGCCGTGGCAGTGACGCAGCTTGCCGGCGCGGCCGCGCGCGTCGAGGAGCGGTTTCGATGTCGCAAAGACCCGCGTCACCTCGGCGTCATAGGCCTCAAGCCCGGCGGGCGCGAAGGCGCCCGTCGCCGCCAGCGCATCGCGGTTGATGGCGAGCATGGCGGCAATCGCGTCGGTGCCGCCGAGATCGCGGGCGATCGCCGCCGCGTCGTGAAAATCCGCGATCCGGCCGGCCAGCGCGGTGAGCATGTCGCGCGTCAGCGCGTGTCGCTCCGCCAGCGCGTCGAACAGCGTCGCGTCGTCGAAGCGGTTCATCTCGACCACGGCGTCGACCAGCTCGCCGGCGCCGTCGAAGGCAAGGGTTCCGTCGCGCTCGCGGGTGATGCGGCGCACGGCGCGGTAGAGCTGCGGCGCGGTGCGGCGATTGAGTTCGAGTTCGCGCCGGCAGGCGGCGAGCCGAAGCTCGGGCGTCGAAAAATCGAGATAGGGAAAGCGCACGGCGCGCTTGAGCTTCCAGGCCAGCGCGCCGGCCAGCACCACGACGGAGATGTGCGTCTCCCGCAACGCCACCGACGCCGCCGGCCCGCCATGGGTCGCAGCCGCGGTGAGGAACGCCAGCACATCGTCGTGGCCCCGTGGGCCCTGGTGGTCGCGCTCCGCGTTCATCTGGCCTTCGTCACGCCACCCTCGCCGCCGCGCGCTGATCTAGTGCCCGATTTTCGAAGTTCGCAACCCGCTGAGGCAATCTCTTTGCGAACTTCGAAAAGCAAAGGGCACTAGCAATTATATGATTCTAGTACCCTTTTGTTTCCGAAGATCGTGTTGAGGGGATGCTTCAAGGGGTGCACGAACTTCGGAAACAGGGTACTAGATCAACGTCCCGCCGGCAGACGCTGCTTTGCTAGCATGGCAATGGCAAAGTCGGCCAGCCGAAGGCGGCAGCCAGAGCATGAGGTCCCGATCATGAGCACCTTGAGCAAAGTCGCGCTGGGCCTGATGGGGCAGCTCCGCCCGAAACCCGCGACCGGCGACGCCGCCCACGCCATCGCCCTGCCGGCACCCGACACCCGCGGCGGGATGCCGCTGATGGAAGCCCTGGCGAAGCGACAATCCAGGCGCGAGTTCGCCTCCACCGAATTGCCGCTGCCCCTGCTCTCCAACCTGCTGTGGGCGGCGTGGGGCCGCAACCGCACGGAGGGGCGCACCGCGCCCACCGCGCTCAACGCCCAGGAAATCGACCTCTACCTCGCGCTGCCCTCCGGCGCCTACTACTACGACGCCGCGACGCACCGGTTGAATCTGGTCGCCGCCGGCGACCTGCGCCAGGTGACGGGGTACCAGGATTTCGTCGACGAGGCGCCGCTCGACCTCGTATTCGTGGCGGACCATGCCCGGATGCGGCTGGTGCCCGTCGAGCAACGCGAGAGCTACGCCTCCGTCGCTGCGGGCGCGATCTGCCAGAACATCTACCTGTTCGCCGCGTCCAACGATCTCGCCACCGTGATCCGCGCCTGGATCGATCGGGAGGCGATCGCCCGCGCGCTCGGCACCAGCCACGACCAGCGTGTGCTGCTGTCGCAGACGGTGGGGTATCCGAAGGCGTGAGGCGCCTCAGGTCGGCGTATCCTTCGTGATGGCCGGGCAGCGCGATCCGTCTCTGACGGATCGCTAGGACTAAGGTCTCCCGACCATCCACGTCTTTGTTGCGGCGATGCTGCTAAGACATGGATGCCCGCGACAAGCGCGGGCATGACGAGCAGGACAATGAGCGTGCCCTGCGGCGCGCTCGCTCCTTGAAAATCAGCTCTTCGCCTCGCTCGCGGCCTTGGCCGCCAGCTCTTCCAGCTTGTGCCGGATCTGGAGATCGTTGACGCCCGCAGGCGCCAGATCCGCGGCAAGCTTGCGAATCACGCCGGCCCGCCCGCCTCCCTCGACCTCGACAGCGACAACCGACGCCGCATAGGCGGCGGCGGCATCGCCGGCCTTTTCCAGCTTGCCCGCAGCCCACAGGCCGAGCTGCCTGATACTGTGAATCTCGGCCTTGAACTTATGCTCCTCTTCGAGCGCAAACTTCTTCTCGAAGGCCTCTTCGCGTTCGTCAAACTTCGACATCGCAATTTCCTCAAAAACCCGCCGCAACATACCCCATTTGGCGTCAGTGCGACATCAGGACGGGGACCGTCATGGTTTCGAGAATGCCGCGGGTGACGCCGCCGAGCATGAATTCACGCAGGCGCGAATGGCCGTAGCCGCCCATCACCAGCAGATCCGCGGAAAGGTCGGCCGCATGCGACAGCACGATGCTGGCGACGTCGATATCGGCGGCCGGCGTGATCTCGACCTCGACCTTGACGCCATGCCGCGCCAGGTGGCGGGCGATATCCGCGCCGCGAAGCTCGCGCTCCGTCCGCGTCTTCTCGTTGGCGACGATGAAGACCTCGACCGATTTCGCCCTTCGCAGGAACGGCATCGCATCGCTGAAGGCGCGTGCCGCGGTGCGGCTGCCGTCCCAGGCGCAGATGACCCGGTTCAGGGTCATGCCGCCCTTGTGGATGTAGGGAACGATCACGACCGGCCGCCCCGAACCGAACAGCGCGGCCTCGATCATCAGGTCGTTATGGGCTCCGTTGTGGTGATCCGACTGCATCACGACGCTGAGATCGCAGCGGCGGGCCAGCAGCGCGAACGCATCGGGGGGCCCGGAACTGCCGTCGACGATGAGCCGGGGCTCGCCCGCGATGCGGCTTCGCTTCAGCGCGCTTTCGAAGCGCTCGATCGAATTGCGCGCCGCGGCCTCGTTCTCGGCGATGACACCCGCCAGCACATCGGACGGAACATCCGGCATCACGAAACTCGGGATGCCGGCATTTCCAAACGCGACGCCGGTCAGGTGCGCATCGAACGTCTCGGCGATCGACACGGCGAAATCGCACACGCTATCGCGAGCCGCGTCACGCTCCAGCTTTACCAGAATGTCCTTGATCATCGTCCGCTCCAGATTTCCAGAATGGTAAAATGTTCGCATTCCTGCGCGCGATGCCCTTGACGCAGGTCAAAACAAGCAAAAATCGATCCGGTTGCTCCCGGATCGACTTTTAGACCACCCGCGGGAAGGCGTCAGCGCTGGAGCACGTACTGGCCTGGCGCATCCTCGATCGCCGGGTAGCTCTCCGAACCCATGGCCGGCGGCACGACCCGGCCGCTCGACTGCGCGTCAAGCCAGGCCATCCAGGCCGGCCACCACGAGCCGTCGCGCATCTCGGCCTGAGCCAACCAGTCTTCCGGGCCGAGATAAAGACCCGCCGGTCCGCGGTCCCGGATCCGATAATGCCGGTGCTGGACACCCGGCTCGCTGACGACGCCGGCATTGTGCCCGCCGGAGGTCAGGACGAAGGTCAGGTCCGCCTCGCTGAGCAGCTGAATCTTGTACACCGAGTGCCAAGGCGCGATGTGATCGGTCTCGGTGCCGACCACGAACATCGGCACGCGAATATCGCTGACCGCAATCGGCCGGCCGTCCACGGGGAACCGCCCTTCGGCCAGTTCGTTGTTGAGAAA
>JBKQQE010000150.1:0-18656 GCA_052326245.1 Xanthobacteraceae bacterium
GCCCGGTGCGGACCCGCATGCCGGGTGGTGTGGCAGGGGTGCGACCCAAAAGGTCGCCCCCTATGCCGATTCAGGATGAATCCGGCGCGGGCCGCCCGCCTCACGCGGTGGCGGCGATCGAGGTCAGGAAGCCGTCGATTTCGCCCTGCAACACCGCAGTGTCGTCGTGCAGGCGCTTGGCCGAGGTGAGCAGGCGGCCCGACGCGGCCCCGGTCTCGCCGGCGCCGTCATTGACCTTGGCGATGGTGCTGGCGACCTCCGCGGTGCCGGCGGCGGCGCCCTGGATGCTTTGCGCGATGTCCTGGGTGGCGGCGCCCTGTTGCTCGATGCCCGCGGTGATCGCCGTGGTGATCGCCGAGATCTGGCCGATGGTCTCGCCGATCCGCTTGATCGATCCGACCGCCTCCTGGGTCGCCGCCTGCATGCCCGCGACCTGGGTGCTGATCTCGTCGGTTGCCTTGGCGGTCTGCGAGGCGAGCGCCTTCACCTCCTGGGCGACGACGGCGAAGCCGCGGCCGGCCTCGCCGGCGCGCGCGGCCTCGATGGTGGCGTTCAGCGCCAGCAGGTTGGTCTGTTCCGCCACCGACGTGATCAGCTTGACGACGTCGCCGATATGGCTGGCGGCCTGCGACAGCGCGTTGATCCGCGCGTCGGTCTGGTTGGCCTGCTCGACCGCGCTGCCGGCGATGCGGTTAGATTCGGCGATCTGCCGGGCGATCTCGCGCACCGAGCAGGCGAGCTCCTCGGTGGCGGTGGCCACCGTCTGCACGTTGCTGGAGGCATCCGACGACGCCCGGGTGACGACGCCTGCGAGCTCGGTGGTGCTCGCGGCGTTGCCGCTGAGCTGTTCGGAGGTCGCGGTCACCTCCTGCGATGCCGACGAAAGCGCCGTGATCATCGATCTGAAGCGGTCCCGCGCGTCGGCGATGGCGTCCTTTCGCTTCTGGCGGTTGGAGCCGAAATAGACGGCGACGGTGATTTCCATGTCGAGAAACACCGCCTTGTTGAGGATCGACGTCATCGAAGCCAGCCCGTCGCGGGCGGCTTGCGCCTTGGCGCCGAACCTCGGAATCGGCGTGCTGGCGGCGACGGTTTCCGCCATCCGGTTCATCACGAACATCAGGCGGGATCCGACATACCATGGCGGCGCGATGCCGGCGGCGTGGTGGAACTGGCAGATCCGATCCGCCGACACGCTCAGCGCATCGCCGAAATTCGCCGAGGTGATGAGCTCCCAGTGCTTGAGCTGCATCGCGACGGCCTCGCCGATGAATTTTGCATCGCGCAAGGCTGCAATCGCCGGCTCGTGTCGCGCCGCGAAGCGGTAGAAGTCTTCGAGAATGCCGGGAAGATGCTTGACCACCAGCGGGTGCAGGTCGCGCAGGATCGGCTTGGTGACGTCGTCGATCTTGACGATCTCGAGGCGTATTGCGGTCCAGTCGTGGGCCATCGGCTGCTCCGGCAGGCTGAAACCAAGTCTCCGCCAATATCCGATTTCGTGGCGGGTAAAATCGTCCCGACCAGATTTTGAAATCGACGGGCCGGCCGCGGCGATGCCGCCCAGACCAGCCAGCTAGTAACGGGCCAAGTTAGCGAGGTTATGGTTAACAGAATGCAAATGGCCGCCGGCTCGGCCCGCACGCGGCCCGAAAGGTCATCCCGGGATGGTTTCATGATGGGTTCATTCCTGAGCAGCGAACATGATCGGTGGCACGGGGGAGGTACGCCCCGATTCGGGCCTTCCGCGGCGTCGGCACGCTCGATTGCGGCGAACCGAACCGGACCGCGGGGCCTGATCGTTACATTCGGAGGGAAGGGAGGGATGATCCCCCAGTTCAAGCCGCGTTTGCGCCGCCAGTATGTACGCCGTTCGTATGCTCCAGTTTCGCACCTTTCCGTCGGGCTCGGCGTGGGCTCCGGGTTTAGCCCGTCCTATTCGTGAGAGTGCGGTTTTTTGGTCCGCTTGATGCGACCGCACGTCGCCTCTGACGAGGCGCACAGGATTGCCTTCGGCTTACGTCCCGCAGTCGCGGCGAATTCTCCAGACAATCGTCTGGGACGAAAACCAAAAAAATCAAACTAGAAAAATCACATCAAATGTTTGGAAATGTCAGCGGGAGCTCGCTGCCATGAGGCAAAATATCTCAATGGCTTCAACGAAGCAGCTCAAGCGACGTCGCCGCGAAGTGTACGGACAACCGTCGCTTGAGAGTCGGATGCTGCGCGAGTAGCGCAGCCCCCGTTCGGGGAAGATGTCAAACCAGCCGCTACCCCGCCGCCAGCCGGGCGCGCAAGCAGGCCCGGAACATCCGAAGGGATGCGGGACTCGCGTGGTCGAAAAACGCACTTAGTTCCTCGATCAGCGGCGGTTCGAGGGCTGCGCCAACATTATCGATGAGCGTGCGAATCTTGGACGCCTCGATATCCCTGGAGCGAACGTTCAAAACGCTGGCGTCCCCATTTTTTGCGCGCTGCAGAAGATCGTCAATTTCGCCGAGCGTCACTTTTTCGCCCCGCTCCACGCGTCCGAGAACCGTTGCAACGACCTGCTTCGGCGTGGACGGCGCCGCGAGCCGACACGCAGCTGTCAGTGCCAGACGAGTTACCGCAACGCTCTCGCCCATCGCAAATACAGCCAGGCTCATGTACATCTGCGCCCTGCGAGGCTGGAGGCCGGCCTCCGAGTGACACCAATCTTCAAATTGGCCATGATTCAGATACTTTTTCGCTTCGAGCAGGTACTGGCCAATTTGGATCCCTAATCGCGTAAGCCTGCGCCCGCGCGCTTGGACTTCCGTCGCCAACTGACGAAGCTTATTGGCTTGATTGAGAGGCACGATTTCATAGTCGAAGCGAGCGGTGTTCAATCGCACTAGGTGGTTCATATCCGATCCTCATCGCCCCCCTCTTGGCTGCGAAAACCCCATCAGACCTCCCTTGATAAAATTATACCAATGATCGCGACAATGCAATATGTTTCTTTTATATCAGTAGCTTAGGCAAAATTTGTTGACAGAAAAGCGCATCTAGAGCCCGTTAAATATGGGGGACGGATGCCGGCGCTGGCGGCACAAATACGAAAAGTTTTCGCATTTGGAGCGTCGCAAACGCTTCCTCGAAGTTTGGGTTTCGCATCGCATCAGAGACTTTTCCTACGGATGCCCGATCAATAGGCTGTCTCGATCCTGTCTATGTGAGGAAGCCGCGAAAACGCGTTGTCGAGGAGTTCACGGCAGCTCCGACGGATCGCCATCTTAGCGAGAGCCTCAATCGGCGACAGCCGACGCCATCGATACCCTCAGAACAACCACCGGATCTCAAAGCGTGGTAGTAGTAACACCTGGCGAACTAAGTAGCTCAAATTTCTAATAAGCCGCTTGGAAGTCCAGTTCTAAGCCGACAGCACCGATCAAACCTGAAGAATCGTCAGCCGAAGGAGTAACCGTTCCGCGTCACTTCACGAGATCTCGCGCGGGCGCCGGACCGGACGCGGGCAATCATATTCGCGGGCACGCTAATCGGTCGATACGTTTCGTTCGGCCGCCATCCCCTGTTCTTACGTCCGTAGTGCGCTTCGGCAGTTCCGGCTGCGGCGTGGCCCATCGCGGCCGCGATTTCCTCACGTGAATATCCGACCTGGGCCAGATTTGCTCGAAACTGATGACGTGTCGATCCGATTGTGAGGCCGGAAGCGGAGGGGACAAGCTCGCGGTTCCGACGCATCATCGCTGAGTACCGACGAACGAGCCGGGTCCTGTCCCCCTCGACAGCATCCAATTCATCATTGAGCCGGCCAATGAGCTCAGCCAGCTCTGCAAGTTCGTGGTCGTTAAATTGCAGCAATTCGAGCGGCCTGCATTCCGCAACGCCCCGCTCATTCGCCTCTGAATATTTCGCTGACCTGATCCAAAGCATACGACCCTCCAGTCGGCAGCCGAAGAATTCGCACGGCCGTACTCCAATTTCGGTACCGAAATCCAACATATCGGCCAGATTTCGGGCCGTTCCACTGGTCCGCTGCCCCAAAATCGAGACAAGCGCGCCTTGCGTTTCGGGCCGGAAATGACGCCGCCGATTGGATTTTTTACTAGCCTTGCTACCGACCGCGACTTCCTCGGTCGGCTTCATGCGCCTTACCAACCTCTCCGCCTCAGCGTCCGAAATGCCGCCCGCGCAGTACAAATCGCGCAAGGCTTGCAGGATAACCGCGCGATACTGATAGTAGGAGCGCTTCCTTAACCGTGGTGCCCGAGCGCGAAGGTCATCAATAACCTGATAGACTTCGACGTGAGGTTCATTGGATTTCCTTGCGAGGGTGGCCGCCATTCCGTGGTATCGCTTCCGGTAGTATTCCTCAGTTTCCGCATCTCTGACACGCAGCTTGCCCGACCTATCGGTTACCCGAAGACATGCCGGCAACATGATATCGTCGTTGTTGGTATTCATGCCGATCTCCACTGTTTGCTACACTACAGCTGCATCAGCTGTAAGCTGAAGCTCAGCTTGGTCGGCCGACCTGCAAAAGGCGAGAGGCGCCCCCATTTTATTTGCGAGGGTAACTTTCCGTTCGATTTGGCCGCCAACTGGAAGCTCAAGTGAAAGCCTCCAGCCTAGTCCCCATCGATGATTGAGGGTGCCGATGGTCCCGCCGTCACGAGACCGAGAGTTCCGGGGGCAGTGGCCACCGCAAAAGAGGAGCTACGGCTCCACCTTGCGTTGGACCTCAACAGGGCCGCATGCCGCGACGGGGCTCGGAAAAGGTGGTGAAAGCCAAAAAAAGTATTTGATCCATTCCGATGCAGCTGCGTGAATAGGCAAGAGGGATCAGGCCATCCGAGTTGGACGGTGTTCCCGCATCGATGAACACGACTCTGGAGGTGTCTTTTTTTTCGCCTCTAAGGCCTGAGATCAGCAAGAATCTGAGGAGTGACGATGTCCCGTAAGAAACCATCATCGAAGCCGAACTATTCCAGGGCAGATGTCGAAGCCGCGATGCGAAACCTCGTCCGAAAGGGCTTGGTAGTTGCGAGGGAGGGCGTTGACGGAAAGGTTGTCTACTTCACCACTGAGTTTGCGCCGCCACTCAAGCCCTTCGAGTTGGAATCCTCTCGGCGCAGGCCAAAAACGGAGAGCCATTGAATTGCTGTTTGCGGAGCGCCTCTTGGTACAGCGGACCTGAACCAGCTGACTAACAGTCAGCAACTTCTGTTGGTCCAAAATGTAAATCTTCGAAATCTGAGCCTAACAAAATCAATGCATCCTCCTCCCCGGGCCAGTTCCCAGCGCCCGGGTCGGATGTGCCGGCACTTCGCCGCGCGGAACACAATCTCAACCTGACAGCTTTGGCAAAAGCCGGCGGCAATGTTTTGGCCGCTGCACGCGCGCTCGGCTCACCTGGGACGAGTTGGAATACTTCCTGAAACGCCATTCATACAATGGCGTCGAAGTCGACCACCAGTGATGATCGCACCCGTCTCTGCCCGAATTCCTTGCTAACAGGGAATTTTTGAGATTTTAGTCCCCTCTGCGGGGGGAGGTCTCGAAGATTACCGGGTCGCCGTCCACCTGCCACGCGATTACCAACCAACTGGTCAGCTTCTTGCTCTTGCCTGCCAGTCTTTGGGGGACGTCCGCTGTGCGGCGACGCGAGAGGCATCTTGGTTAAATCGACGACGGTAGATAACTTCTTAGAAGGTTAGGCAGGTCAAATGCTCCGCCGAAATCGCACGCCCTCGCCTGAATTCTCGGACGCTTCGAAAAACTCAATTCCGTATTCGTCTTCGAGAACGCGTTGCAAGGCCTTCAGGACTTTCAGGCGCCGTGGATCCATACGATCGCTCGCATCAGCCTCGATCTTAATCACGGCTTGCCGAGTCACCTTGGCTTCTGACGCCAGAGTTTCCTGATCAATTCCCACGAGCGCTCGTGCCGCCCGTATTAGTCGCGGCGTTGGCCAGACATGCGCTGCTCGTTTTCTGATCATTAACCATGAATTGAGTTTCGTCGACGTTTTGTCAATGAAGTCTTGCGTCCCTTCTGATTCGATTACATATTGTAATCGATTATGGAGGCGTTATGATATGAACTACCCCGACTACATCCGCAGCCCAGCGTGGCGCCGTAGCCCGGCGCGGCTCGCCGAGCTCGAAGCGGCCGGCTTTCGCTGTCGGCTCTGCAATGAAGGCGGCGAGGGCGTCGTGCTCGAGGTCCATCACCGGACCTACGCAAACCTCGGCAACGAGCAGCCCGGCGGCCTCACGGCGCTGTGCAGGCCCTGCCATCGGGTCGTGACCGATCACCTGCGCCGCCTTCGTTACGCCCAGCGCGAGCCGGCGCTTGCGGATTTCCGGCCTGTACTGGAAAGCCCGTCCGCCCTGTTCGATCCCACCTACAAGGAATTCAAGTAATGTCCGTCGACACCATGCGTCTTCAGGTCGTCGGCGAGCGGCCGCTGCTGATGAACAGCTCGGCCAAGGTCGATCCGCTCAATCCCGCCGCGGTGGAGCTCAGCCGCATGACCAGCAAGCGCGACAAGACCGCAGCCGATCACGAATATATCGCCAAGCTGAATGGCATGCCGGCATCTGGCTCGCGGACGGCAAGCCATGCATCCCGTCCTCGGCGATCGAGGCCGCGTTCAACGCAGCGGCGCGGACACGCCGCAAGGGCAAGCAGGCGAAGGCAGGGCTCTGCTGCTTCGTGTCGCCGCTCCTGGAGTACGACGGACCGGGTGACCTGTCGGCCATGTGGTCGGACAAAGCCTTCGTGTTCCGGACCGCGGTCAACGTCAACGGTTCGAAGGTGATGCGGACCCGCCCGCGCTTCAACGATTGGCGCGCGGCGATCGACGTCGTGTTCGTCCCGAGCCTGTTGAACCGCAACGAGGTCCGGGAATTTTTCGAGATCGCCGGCTTCCGCGAGGGCCTCGGCGACTGGCGTCCGAAGTTCGGCAAGTTCTCCGTGAAGGAGATCGACTAGCCGCGGTGTGGCGTGGCGGGGCGTGGCCCGGTGAGCCATGGCACGGCCCGGCGTGGCAAGGCGAGAGCCCCTTAACCGGGGCTGCTCCTTCTAAATCTCAAGACCATCAACATCCCCCCAAGGGGATCAACGCGCGGCTCGATCGCGCGAACGGGAGAACTTTGTGATGCGTGCGACAAACAAGGCCAGGACTGCAATCGGGGTGCCAACGTCCAGGATCCCCTCCGGCGCCGGCAGCGCGAATACTGCCGCCGGCAGGATGCCCGACGCCACGCAATGGGACGGCTCGTCCTGGCCGTTTCGCGCTGACGACATCAGCCCGCTGGCGTGGTGGCGGACGCTGCCGGCCGATCTTCTCGGCGACGCCCAGCATCTGCTGCTGCGCGACACGCTCGGCAAGATCGGCGTCCTGGACAGTTGCGAATGGCTTGCCGCCATGCGTGGCGACGTTACCGCCAGCATTGCGATCGCCCGCGAGATCCTGCCGATCGGCGAGGTCACGCTCGAAGTCGACCTGGCGATGACGGTCCTGACGACGAACCCGCTCGGCGGCAGCGCCCGCGCGGCGCTGGTGCTGTCGGAAGCGCTGCGGCGCACGCCGCTGGACCATCCGTTCGCCGGGGAACTGTCGGTGTCCTGGCTGGTGCTGAACCTGCGCCGCGCCCTTGAGGCCGGTCAGCATCGCCTCCCCCCGCCGTCCCCGGCCGATGCCTGCGGCCGAGGCCGGCATGGGCCGCCGGACGCCCGGCAAGGAGGCCGTCCATGAGAGCCCGGATCTTCAGCGACCTGCATGTCGACGTCTCGCCGCCGCCCGCGATCGAGATCGGCGACGACGTCGACGTCGTGATCGTGGCGGGCGACACCGCCGAGGGGGCGCACAACGCATTCGTGGCGCTGCGGCGGATCGTGCCGCTGCCGATCCCCATCGCGATGGTGATGGGCAATCACGAATTCTATCGTCGGACCCTTCCCGACGAGCTGGCGCTGGCGCGCGAGCTGGCGCCGTCGTTCAACGTCTACCTCCTGGAAAACGACGTCGTGGTGATGGGCGGCGTGCGCTTGGTGGGCGCTTCGCTTTGGACCGATTACCAGCTGTTCGGCGCCCGCAACGCCGCCGCGGCGATGGATTTGGCGCGGCACGGCATGAACGACCACAGGGTGATCAACTGGCGCAAAAAGCCGTGGATGCGGTTCCGGCCGGAGGAGGCGCTGCTGATGCATGCCACCTCCAGGACCTTCCTGAACGAAACGATGGCGACGGCCTTTGGAGGGCCGACGGTCGTCGTTACCCATCATGCCCCGCACTGGGGTTCGGTGCACCCGCGATACCGGACGGATCCGCTGACGGCTGCCTTCGTGTCGGACCTATCCGCCACCATCGAGCAGTACCAGCCTCATCTTTGGATTCACGGTCACGTCCACTCGTCGTTCGACTACCGCGTCGGCCGGACGCGGGTGATCTGCAACCCCCATGGCTATTGGGACGAGAATCCGGCCTTCGACCGTCGCCTCATCGTGGACATCCCCTCATGAGCACCGATGGCAACGATCACGACGACTTCGATCTGCCGCTGGAGACGGATATCGCCTCCACGGGGGCGGCGGCCGAAAGCGCCGAGTACGACGAAAAGCTGAAGGGCCTGCCCCGGCTGCTGCGCTACGCGATCCTGTCAAACAAGGACGGCGCCTTCGCGCGCGAGCGGCTTGTGGCCGAGATTGCCGAGCTCGTGCCCGGGCGGCCGCTGACGGTTGCCTGGATACGAGACCCGGCGGCCTCCGACGTCGTTGCCCTTGCGATCGAGCTGGACCATCTGGCGGTGATGCAGGACAAGCCGGACCTGCGCAGTCTTGCAGACTGTGTCCGGCTCCTGAGTTTGGCCATTCCCGACGCCGACTCAGGCTACGCCGAGCACGTCCGGGTCGCGAAAGCCCTGATGCACGCCTACCGCCAGTTGCCGGAAGGCATCGATCTCGAGCTCGCCGCCGAAATCGAGGCCTTCACCGTGGGATGGGCGGCGATGCCCGTGGCGACGCCCCTGTTCACGAGGCACCTCGAGCCGGTCGCCCACGTCAACGCCCGCACGACCGGTCGGAAGCTGGCGCGCTGGCAAGTCAGGGCGGCCGAGGCCGAGCTGCGCGCGGAATTTGCCGAGGATGAAGCCAGGCGGGAGAAAGCAGCCGGCAGGAGCGCGTCCGGCGTGACCACCGACGCCGGTAGATCCGCCGTCCCGGACGATCATCTCGTTGTTTGCCGTCTGGACGAAACCCTCCTGAAAAATCCCAAGCTGCGCGAGATCACCACCCCGCTGAAGCCCGTGATCGACACCGCGCTGCCGCTGGTGATGGTGCCGCCGCTCCACGTGGCGCGCCGGCAGCTCCTGTTCGAGTTTCCTTATGCTGCAACCGTGATCGACTTCGCGCTGGCCGATCTGGTCGGACGCCGAACGGTACGATTGCGGCCGCTGCTGCTGGTCGGCGAGCCTGGCGGCGGCAAATCGCGGTTCGCGCGGCGGCTCGGCGAGGTCCTGACCCTTGGCGTCTGGCGTACCGATGCCAGCAGGTCGGACGGCGCAGTGTTCGGCGGCACCGACAAACGCTGGTACACGGCGGAGCCGTGCCATCCGCTGCTGGCCATCGCGCACGCAAGGCACGCCAACCCCATGGTCCTGATCGACGAAATCGAGAAGGCGGGGACGCGGACGGACTACGGGCGCTTCTGGGATTGTCTCCTGGGCTTCCTCGAACCGGAGACCGCGGCGCGCTACCCGGATCCCGCGCTCCAGACCAATCTCGATCTGTCCCGGGTCAGCTACGTGGCGACCGCCAATTCGCTCGATCCGCTGCCCTCGCCGGTCCGCGATCGCTTCCGGATCATCACCTTCCCGAAGCCTGCCGCAGGCGACCTCGACGCTCTGCTGCCGGCGGTGGTCGCCGACCTGACCAAGGAACGCGGGCTCGACGAGCGCTGGGTGGCGCAACTGACCGGGTTCGAGCGCGACGCGGTTGCCGCCCACTGGCGCGGCGGATCGGTCCGACAACTGCGCCGGATCGTCGATGTCGTGCTGCGCTCCCGGGACATCAACGCTGTTCGCCAGTAGCGATGAAGAAGCGTTGAGATGGCTTTCCGCAAAATCCCATTCATTCAAGAAATGAACCATGGTCAGATACCGCTGCCGCGCGTGCAATCGAGAAGGCGAATTCACGTGCGATGGCAGGTAACGTCTTTCCGCTCTGCGGATCGACGGATGCTAGTCGCCCCACGATGACCCCGTGAACCGGATTTCGAGAACAGGCCTTACGCCGATCCCTTGCCGATCTCGATCTTCAGCGTGCCGATGCCGTCGATGCCGCATTCGACCTTGTCGCCTGGCAGAAGCGCGCCGACGCCGGCCGGCGTGCCGGTCATGATGATGTCGCCAGCGCGCAGCGACACCTGCTGCGACAGTTTGGAGATGATCTCGGCGGTGTTCCAGATCATCTGCGACAGGTCGCCGCTCTGCCGCTCGGTGCCGTTGACGTTGAGCCAGATCCGCCCACGCGCGGGATGGCCGATCTCGGCGGCGGCGCGCAGCGCGCTGCACGGCGCGGAGAGATCGAACGACTTGCCGATCTCCCAGGGCTGTTCCTTCTTGCGCGACGCCATCTGCAGGTCGCGCCGGGTCAGGTCGATGCCGACGCCGTAGCCATAGACATGGCCGAGCGCCTGATCGGCGGGGATGGAGTGGCCGCCGCTCTTCAGCGCCACGACCAGTTCGACCTCGTGCTGGAAATCCTTGGTCAGCGGCGGGTAGGGGATGGTGGCGCCGTCGGGGGCGATCATGTCGGCGTGCTTGGCGAAGAAGAACGGCGGCTGCCGCTCGTCGTTGCCGAGCTCGCGGATGTGCTCGAGATAGTTGCGGCCGACGCACCAGATCCGGCGCACCGGGAACGCCTTGCCCTCGCCGGCGACGGGGATCGAGGGGGTGGCGGAATTCGGAATGACGAAAGAGGGGCTGACGCTCATGGGCAGAACTCGGACCGAGAATGCGATGGCATCGCCGCAGGCGTTGCGCGCGGCAATCTAGGCCGAAGCCGCGACCGGCGCCAGAGGACTGGTTTCACGTTGTTGCAAGCGGAAGAACGAGGCGTAGCGGCCGTTGCGCCGAAGCAGATCGTCGTGGCGGCCGGCCTCGACGATGGTGCCGCCTTCCACCACCAGGATGGCGTCGGAGTTCATGATGGTGTGCAGCCGGTGCGCGATCACCAGCGTGGTCCGGTTCCGGCACAAATGGTCGATCGCCTCCTGCACCTGGCGCTCGGATTCGGAATCCAGCGCGGCGGTGGCCTCGTCGAGCAGGATCAGCGCCGAATCCTTCAAGAGCGCGCGTGCGATTGCGACGCGTTGGCGCTGGCCGCCGGACAGCTGGGTGCCGTGCTCGCCGACCGGGGTGTCGTAACCCTGCGGGAAGCTCATGATGAAATCATGGGCACAGGCGGCTTTCGCGGCGGCGATCACGTCGTCCTCGGATGCGCCGATCCGTCCGAAGGCGACGTTCTCGCGGATCGAACCGCGGAACAGGTAGACGTCCTGGCCGACATAGGCGATCTGCTGGCGCAACGAGCGGCGCGACACGCCGGCAATGTCCTGGCCGTCGATCAGGATCTGGCCGTCGACGGTTTCGTAGAGCCGCAGCAGCAGCGCCAGCACGGTCGACTTGCCGCCGCCCGACGGCCCGACCAGCGCCGTGACCTTGCCGGGTTCGGCGACCAGGCTCATGCGATTGAGCACCGGTTCGCCGACGCGGTAGGCGAAGGAGACGTCGCGCAGCTCGACGCGGGCGGTCGAGAGCAAGAGCGCCGGCTTGTCGCTGTCGTCGGGCTCGCTCGCCGGGCTGTCGACGATCTCCAGGAGCTTGGCGGCGCCGATCAGGCTGGAATTGAGGTCGATGTTGAGGCGAGCCAGCCGTTTGGCCGGCTCATAGGCCAGCAGGAATGCGGTCAGGAACGAGAAGAACTGCCCGGGCGTGGCGCCCTCGACGACGACGCCGTAGCCGCCATAGATCAGCGATCCGGCGACCGCGAAGCCGCCGAGCATTTCCATCAGCGGGCTGGAGCGGTTGGACACCCGCGCGATCTTGTTGGCGTTGGCCTCCACCGCGGCGATATTGGCATCGATCCGCGCGCGCATGGTGTCTTCCAGCGTGAACGCCTTCACGGTGCGCAGCCCCTGCAGCGACTCCTGCATGGTCTCGAGAATGTCGGTGTTGTTGGTGAACTGGGTGTGCGCCAGGTTGCGCACCCGCCGGATCAGCTTGCGCAGCACCAGGATCGCCGGCGGCGCCACCACGAGGCCGAACAGCGACATCCAGGGATCCTGGGTCACCATTACGACGACGAGGCCGATCAGGGTGAGGAAGTCGCGGCCGAGCGCGGTGATCAGCAGGCTGAGCACCTGGGTGACCGAGGTGGCGCCGGCGGTCAGCCGCGCCAGGAATTCGGACGAATGGCGCTCCGAGAAGAAGCCGACGCTCTCGCTCATCAGCTTGGCGAACAGCCGGCGCTGGTTGTTGGCGAGGATGGCGTTGGAGATCTGCGACAGCATCACCGAATGGCCGTAGGTCGCCGCGCCCTTGGCCACGAACAGCGCCATGGTGATGACCGAGAGCATCACGATGGTTGGGAAATCGCGCGCCACGTAGGCGGCGTTGATGACCTTGCCGAGCAGCCAGGCCGAGGCCGCCGTGGAGGCGGCGACCACCGCCATCATCGAAAACGCGATCAGGTAGCGCCGCCAGTAGATGCGGGCCTGTTCCGCCACCAGCCGCTTGATCAGCGCCGCGGCGCCATAGGGGTCGTCGGTGATCTTCCGCGGCGTCTTGATGGGCGCAGGCCTGGATTGCGGGGTGTCGGGTCGGAGTTCGGTCATGCGCCTTCCGGTCATCCGCCTCGCGGCGAAGCGTTCGCCTGCATGCCCCCAATAGGGGGCCATTTCAAGCGAAAATCGGGCTTGAAAAGCCGTCCCGGTCGGGCCAGCCGCCCCGGCGCGGAGGGCAGGCGCGCGGCGGGATCAGGCGGTGGCGCGCAGGGCGTCGCCGGCGGCGCGCAGGCGCACCAGCTTCTCTTCCCACGCCAGCGCGTGCGCCACGATGGTGTCGAGGTCGTCGTGGCGCGGCGTCCAGTCGATGGCGCGGTGGATCTTCGCGGTGTCGGCGATCATGGTCATGATGTCGCCAGGCCGCCGCTCGGTCTCCTTGACCGCGATGGCGCGGCCCGAGACCCGGCGCACCGCGTCGACCACCTTGCGGACCGAATAGCCGCGGCCGTAGCCGCAATTGAAGGTCGCCGAGGCGCCGCCGCGGGCGAGATAGTCGAGCGCGCCGCGATGCGCCTCGACCAGGTCGCTGACATGGATGAAATCGCGGATGCAGGTGCCGTCCGGCGTCGGATAATCGGTGCCGTAGATCTCGACGCACGGGCGCTGGCCGGTGGCGGCCTCGACCGCGATCTTCACGAGGTGGGTGGCGCCGGCGGTGGCGAGGCCGACGCGGGCCTGCGGGTCGGCGCCGGCGACGTTGAAGTAGCGCAGCGCCACGTAGGACAGGCCGTGCGCGGCGGCGACGTCGTGCAGCATGATCTCGCTCATCAGCTTCGACATGCCGTAGGGCGACAACGGCCGCGTCGCGGCGTCCTCGGCCACCAGGGTGTGGTCCGGGTTGCCGTACACCGCCGCCGTCGACGAGAAGATGAAGCGCGGAATGTTGCACCTCACCGCGACGTTGAGCAGGTTGCGCGTGGTGAGGGTGTTGTTGCGGTAGTAGGACAGCGGGTCGCGGATCGATTCCGGCACCACCACCGAGCCCGCGAAATGGATGATGGCATCGACGCGATGCGCGGCGATGACGCCTTCGACCAGGTTCTCGTCGCCGGCGTCGCCGATGAACAGCGGCACGCCCTCCGGAACGAAAGGGGAAAAGCCGGTCGACAGATTGTCGATCACGACGACGCTTTCGCCGGCCTCCGCCAGCGCCAACGCCATATGGCTGCCGATATAGCCGGCTCCGCCGGTCACAAGCACCGTCATCGCTGTATCCCCGTGAGAGCCGAAGGGTAGGCGGGCGAGGGTGAAGAGGACCTTTGCGGCGCGGCCGATCTGGCCACTATGCTTAATGTTGCGTATAGCTGGCACCAAATCATGGGCGCGAAACGGAGCAAGGCGTTGGCAACCGAAGACAATTCCGCGCCGCCGCTGGACCTGATCGTGGCCAATCTGCACTGGCGCTACACCGGGGTCACCGCCACCAGCCGCAGCGTCGCGCCGCTGCTGGCGCGGGCGTTCGCCGCCGCCTGGCTCGGCCCCGACGCGCCGGAGGGGATCGCGCGGCTCGGCGTCGGCGGCCTGCTGGCGCTGTGGCGCCGGCGCGCGCCGCTGATCTGGCACGCGCGGCGCAACAACGAGATGATCGTCGGCGTCGCGCTGCGCGCGCTCGGCTGGCCGCTGAAGCTCGTCTTCACTTCGGCGGGGCAGCGCCATCACAGCTGGATCACGCGCTGGCTGATCGGCCGGATGGACGCGATCATCGCCACTAGCGAGGTCTCGGCGGCGTTTCTCAGGCGCCCGGCGACGGTGGTCCATCACGGCGTTGACGCAGCGCGCTACGCGCCACCGCCCGATCGCGCCGCCGCCTGCGCCGAGGCCGGCCTGCCGGGCCGCTACCTGATCGGCTGCTTCGGGCGGGTGCGCATGCAGAAGGGCACCGACCTGTTCGTCGAGGCCATGTGCGCGCTGCTGCCGCGCCATCCCGATTTCAGCGCGGTCATCATCGGCGCCATCACGCCCGACCAGAGCGGCTTCGCCGAGGCGCTGAAGGCCAGGATCGCGGCGGCGGGGCTCGCCTCCCGCATCGTCATTCTCGGCGAGCGGCCGATCGAGGAGGTGGTGCGCTGGTTCAAGCGGCTGACGATCTACGCCTTCACGTCGCGCAACGAGGGCTACGGCCTGACGCTGATCGAGGCGATGGCGTCGGGGGCGGCGCTGGTGGCCACCCGCGCCGGCGCCGCCGAACTGGTGATCGGCGACAGCGATGCCGGCGTGCTGGTTCCGACCGGGGACGCCGCCGCATTGGCCGCCGCGATCGAGCCGCTGATGCAGGATCCGGGCGCCGCCAGCGCGATGGGGGCGCGGGGACGCGAACGGGTGATCGCGCGCTTCAGCCTCGACGCCGAGGCGAACGCGATCGCCGCGGTCTATCGCGCGGTGAGGTGACGGTTGAGGCAGTCGGCGACGAAGGCGTCGAGATCGCCGCCGCTGAACAGGTAGCCGGCGAGCCCGGCCGAAGCCGCGGCCTCGAGATCGATGGCGCGGTCGCCGATCAGGAAGCTCCGCTCAGGCTCGACCGGCCAGTGCTTGATGAGGTCGAGGATCATGCCGGGCTTCGGCTTGCGCCAGTCGCTGTCGCGGCGGTAGCGGGCGATGGTCGCCTGCGGATGGTCGGGACAGAAGCGGAAGTCGTCGATGCGGGCGTTCTCCCGGGCGAGTTCGCCGCGCATCCAGTCGTGCAGCGCGCGGACGTCGGCTTCCGAGAACAGGCCGCGCCCGACGCCGGACTGGTTGGAGACCACGAAGACGAAATAGCCGGCCGCGTTGAGGCGGCGGATGGCGGCGGCGACGCCGGGCATCCAGCGGACGCGATCGCGCGTTCCGATATAATCGTCGTCGTAGTTGAGAACACCGTCGCGATCGAGGAAGGCGGCGGGCTTCATGCGCCCCGGTTCTCCAGCGACGCCTTGCCCTGCAGCATCGCGTGCTCGATGGCGTCGCAGATGGCGTGGCCGGCCATCATGTGGATCTGCTGGATCACCGGCGTATCCGCGCTCGGCGCAATCAGCAGGGTGTCGCAATGCTCCGCCATGCCGGCCCCCCGCGTGCCGGTGAAGCCGACGGTGGCAAGGCCCTGCGCCCGCGCCGCCTCAAGCGCCGCGATCACGTTCGGCGAGGTGCCCGACGTGGAAAAGCCCCAGAACACGTCGCCGGGCCGGCCCAGCGCCTGCACCTGGCGGGCGAAGATGTCGGCGAACCCGTAGTCGTTGGCGATCGCGGTGAGCGCCGAGGTGTCGGTGGTGAGCGCGATGGCGGCCCAGCCCGGACGATCGATCTTGTAGCGGCCGACGATCTCGGCGGCGAGGTGCTGGGCGTCGGCGGCGCTGCCGCCATTGCCCGCCAGCAGCAGCTTGTGGCCGGCCTTGAGCGCGGCGACGGCGGTTTCGGCGATGGTGTTCGCCGTGCGCAGCAGCGCGTCGTCATGCGCCGCCTCGGCGAGCGCCGCCAGCGAACTCTGAAAATGG
Source organism: Xanthobacteraceae bacterium (assembly GCA_052326245.1). Classification (GTDB taxonomy): domain Bacteria; phylum Pseudomonadota; class Alphaproteobacteria; order Rhizobiales; family Xanthobacteraceae; genus Bradyrhizobium_A. The sequence goes on from JBKQQE010000150.1 coordinate 16,300, forward strand.
GCCGCGATCCGAGCCTGGCTCAAGCGAAGCCTCCGGAGGTGAATTTATTCGTTGTAGTTAGCGCGCGCCGGGCGCGCAAGTTTGGCCGCGACGTCAGCGCGCCGGCGCGATCGGCGGGCTCGCCACCGGGCGGCGTCCCTCGACGATGTCGTCGGCGAGGGCGACGACGTCGCCGGGCAGGATCTCCGTCATGCAGCGGTGGTCGTTCATGGTGCAGACCGGGCGGTGGCAGGGCTGGCAGGGCACGTGGGTCTTGGTCTGCACCACGGCGGCGAGTTCGTTGAGCGGCGCCCAGTGGTAGGGGCTGGTCGGGCCGAAGATGCCCATGGTCGGCGTTCCGATCGCCGCCGCCACATGCATCAGGCCGGAATCGTTGGAGATGGCGAGTTGCGCCGCGGCCAGCGCGACAATGGCGTCGCGCAGGTCGGTGCCGGTGAGGTCGCGCACCGCGGCGCCGCCGGCGGCGACGATCTCGGCGGCGAGCGCCTTTTCGCCCGGGCCGCCGACCACCCAGACATCGCGGCCGCGCGCGGCGAGGAGTTTGGCGGCCGCGGCGTAGCCGCCCCAGCGCTTGCCCGATCCCACCGAGCCGGGCGCCAGCGCCACCGCCGGGCCGTCACCGAGCCGGTGGGCCGCGCGGAACGCCGCGATCTGGTCCGCCGGAACCCGCAATTCCGGCACCGGCCAGTCGGCCGGCAGCGCGGCGCTGGCGGGCAGAGCCAGCGCGGCCTTGCGGTCGATCATGCGCGGCAGGGCCTTCTCGCCCCAGCGCCAGTCGTTGATGAGCCCGAACCGGACCTCGCCGACAAAGCCGGTGCGCTCGGGGATGCCGGCGAGCGCCGGCGCCAGCGCCGCTTTCCAGGTCCGCGGCATCACCAGGGCGGTGGCGTAGTGCCGCTCGCGCAGCCGCCGCGCCAGCGCCCGCTGCTGCCCGAGCGCCAGCCGCCCGCGCGGCAGATCCCAGACCACGGCACTGCGGACGCCGGGCATGTAATCCACCAGCGGCGCGCACAGCGTGGTCGTCAGCATGTCGACCGGCCGGTTCGGCCAGCGCTGCTTCAGGATCCGCACCACGGTGTGGCCGCGGACGAAATCGCCGATCCACATATAGGGGATGATCAGGATCGGCCGGGTGTCGGCCGGGTCGACCAGCGCCTTGTCCAGATTAAATGTTGAATCTTTATTCATTCTATGATGGCGTGACCTGACCGGCAAAGCCTCGAGCCGGCAGCCGGGTTACAGGGTCGGCGCATTAACGTCCAGCCGGGTTTTTTGGAGCGCCGGGGGGCTACATTGGGTAACCTGTTCCTGCCGGGGTTGTGTCCCCGAACAAAGAAGAACCCGCGATGACGTCGCTGAGGCTTGCCCTCATCAGCACCCCCCGCTCCGGGAATACGTGGGTCCGCAGCGTCCTCGCCGACGTTCTCGGCTTGCACGAGGTCGCAGTTCATAGTCCGCGCGAGATCCCGACTGGGCTGCCGGAACGGGTCGTTCTGCAACTTCATTGGAAGCGCGAGCGTGACTTCGAGGACTGGCTGGCCAAAGAGGGCTTCAGGATCCTCGCACTGGCGCGGCATCCGCTCGACGTGCTTTTGTCGGTCCTGCATTTCGTTCGCAAAGAGCGACAAGTCGATCGATGGCTCGATGGCCAAGCCTTGATTCCGCCCGCACTTAGCAGCGCCACGCCGGTCTCCAGCGCATTCAGGCAATATGCATTGAGCGAGGGTGCCGCGGCGCTGCTCAACGTGAGCGCCTCCTGGTGGAGCAAGGAGGGAGTTCTGCGGGCGCGCTACGAAGATTTAGTGGCAGCGCCGGAAGTGGAATTCGGGCGCCTTGTTGCGGCGCTGGGTGGTTCGGAACGGTCCCTGCAGCAGGCCCTTGCGCGGTTTAGGCTAGAGTTCTTTCAGTCTCTCCCGAACAGGCACGGCTGGCGGGGGCAGAGTGGTATGTGGCGCCAACTCATCACGCCCCTGGCTGCCCTGCAGATCTATTGGCGGCATCGAGCCGATTTCCGTGCCTTGGGGTATGATATTCGGCCATATCTCCTCAGCGCTCGATCGGCGCTGTCGAATTGGAACGCGATGGAGGTGAAATGACACGTTGGATCCTGCTCGGAGCTAGGCGCCTCCGGCATTTTCCTCCCACCCTTGGCACTTCGACCGTTGCCTAGCTGCCGCGGCTGAGGCAAATGAGGCGAAACCCATTTTAAGGTGAGAATTCAAAGGACATCATGCTGTTGGTCACCGGCGGAGCCGGCTTTATCGGGTCGAACCTGGTCGCCGCGTTGAACGACGCCGGCCGGGCGGACGTGGCGGTGTGCGACGTGCTCGGCAGCGACGGCAAATGGCGCAACCTGG